>DASZVW010001099.1:0-5731 GCA_035546895.1 Polyangia bacterium | reverse complement strand
GACCGCGCCGGCCGCCGGGCCGGGCGTGAAGTGGAAGTAACGGACGCCCGCCGGCATCGCGGCGTCGATCCAGCCGGCGGTCCCCTCCACCCGTCGCAAGAGGTCGTCGACCGCCGCGCGGCCGAGGTCGAAGGTGCGCGCGAGCAGCTCCAGGAAAGGCTGGAACCGTCCGACGCCGCCGAGGCTCTCCAGCAGGCGCCGGCGCAGCGCCGGGGGTGGCGCCGCCGCGCCCGCCGCCGCCTGCGCCCAGGACGCCAGCGCCGCCTGCGCCTCGGCGATCTCCCGCGTGGCCGCGGGATCGCCCGCCACCGCCGCCTCCAGCCGCCGGCGCTCGTCGTCGCCGACCGCGCCGAGCGCCAGCTCGGGGAGCGCCTCTCGCCAGCTTTGGTCCTTCATCTCCGGTCCTCGTGGGGCAGGTCGATCGCCTCGCGCAGCAATGCGATAGCACGCGCCAGGCGCGACTTCACGGTGCCGATGGGGATCCCGCTGCGGGCGCCGATCTCGGCGGCCGACAGCCCTTCGAAGTAGGCCAGATCGAGCACCGCTATCAACTCTGGCGGAAGGCGGGCCAGGAGCGCGCGCAGCCGCGCGCCGTCGACCAGCGTGGCGGCCGGCGCCGGTCCGATCTCCGTCGTCTCGTCGCCCAGGCGCTCCAGCACCCGCGTGTGCCGCTTCTGCCGCCCCAGCCGATCGAGCGCGCGCGAGCGCGTCCGGACGGTCAACCAGACGAGCACGCTCCCGCGGGACGGGGCGTAGTCGGCGGCGTGGTGCCAGACCTCGACGAAGACGTCGTGCAGCAGGTCCTCGGCGGCGGCCGGGTCGCCCAGCATCCGCCGGCAGATCCCCAGCAGCACCGGCGCGTGCAGATCGTAGAGGGCCGCCAGCGCCCGGCGATCGCCGCCGGCGACCGCCGTCATCAGGGCCGCGTCGTCGTCGCACCCCGCTGAAAAGTCGGCCTCCGGCCTGGGTGTCTCCCCCCGCAACACGCGATCGACGCTACCAGGCCGCCAGACGGCCTGACAAGACGTTCTCGGCTTCGGCAGGGTCGCCGCGCGCACCGCTCCTCCTTCCGGGGTACGCGCGGCCGGACGGCGCGGATCGCCAAAAATCAGGTTTCGCCGCGATCCGGCCGGACGATCCGTACGTACCCTCCAAACCAAAGGAGACCCGCGATGTCCCACGCCGATTCCGCCCCCGCCGCGCCGCCGCCGATCCAGATGCTGCAGATCATGATGGGCCCCTGGGTGGCCCAGATCGCCGCCGCCGTGGCGCGGTTCGAGATCCCCGACCACCTCGCCCGCGGGACCCGGGGCGCGGCCGAGCTGGCCCGGCTGGCCGGCGCCGATCCGGCCGCCTTCGAGCGCCTGCTGCGCGCCGCCGCCTCGGTCGGCATCCTGCGCGAGCTCGAGCCCGGCGCGTACGGCAGCACCCCGCTCGGCGAGACGCTGCGCAAGGACGTGCCCGGGTCGGTGCGCGACCTGGTGATCGCCGAGATGGCCCCCGGGCACTGGCTCCCCTGGGGGCGCCTCCACGACGCCATCAAGGCGGGCGGCAGCCAGGCGCGCGCGGCGCTGGGGACCGACACCTGGGGCTACTACGCCCAGAACCCGGAGGAGGGGGCCGGCTTCGCGCGCGGCATGAGCAACCTCTCGGCCCTGGTGGCCGCCGAGGTGGCGCCGGCCTACGACTTCTCGCGGTTCGAACGGATCGTCGACGTGGGCGGCAGCGAGGGGGTGATGCTGGCGGCGGCGCTCCGGAGCGCCCCGGCGGCGCGCGGCGTCCTCTTCGATCGGCCCGAGGTGATCGAGCGGGGGCGGGCGGCGGTGGCGCGGCACCAGCTGGGCGCGCGGCTGGAGGTCGCCGGGGGGGACTTCCTGAAGGAGGTGCCGGCGGGCGGCGACCTCTACATCCTGAAGGCGATCGTGCACGACTGGGACGACGACCAGTCGGCGGTCATCCTGGCCAACGTGCAGCGGGCGGCCCGCCCGGGCGCCAAGGTGATGGTCATCGAGATGATCGTCCCGCCGGTGGTCTCGCCGTCGCCGGTCCACCTGATGGACCTCAACATGCTGGTGATGCTCGACGGGCGCGAGCGGACGGCCGACCAGATGAAGGCGCTGCTGGCGCGCGCCGGGCTGCGGTTCGAGCGGCTGATCCCGACGGTCGGCCTGTTCTCGATCGTGGAGGCGACCCGGCCCTAGGCCAGGCCCTAAGCCGAGGCGGACCTGGTCGCGGGCGCCAGCTCCCAGAGCGCGGCGGCCGTGCGGCGCGACAGCGTGCGGCTCTTCGCGCACAGCGAGACGTGGTAGCCGCGCGGCGGGCGCCTGGTCTCCACCTGCTCGATCCGGCCGCGCAGGGGGCTGTCGCGGCGGACCAGCTCGGGGACCACGCCGACGCCGCAGCCGAGAGCGACCATGGCCAGGATCGCCTCGTTGCCGTCGACCTCGGCGTAGATCTCGGGGCGGGCGCCCTGTTGCGCGAGCCAGGCGTCGATGCGCTGCCGATCGAGGCCGCGCCGCGGGAGGACCACCGGGAGATCGTTCCAGCGGCTGCCGCCCAGCTTCGCGCGCCGCGCCAGCTCCGCGTCGCCGGCGGGGACGATGAAGGCCAGCTCGGTGTGGGCCAGGCGGACGAAGCGGAGCTCGCCCGCCGGGCGATCGGGCTCGGGGACCACGGCCAGGTCGACCTCGTCGCCCTCCAGGGCGGCCATGCAGCGCGCGGCGTCCGAGGTGCTGAGCTGCAGGTGGATGCCGGGGTAGCGCTCGCGGCAGCGCGCCAGCAGCTTGGGGAGCACGGAGTGGCAGGCGGTGACCGTGCAGGCGATGCGCAGCTCGCCGGTCGGCGCCGCCGCCTCGGTCGCCAGCGCCTCCAGCAGTCGCGCGCGCAGGGCCAGCTCGGCGCGCGCGTGATCGCGGAAGATCTCGCCGGCGCGGGTCAGGGCGACGCGCCGCTTGCTGCGCTGGAACAGCGGCTGCCCCAGCTCATCCTCGAGGCGCTGGATCGCCCGGGTCAAAGCCGAGGGGCTCATGTGCAGCGCCTGGGCGCTGCGCCCGAAGTGCAGGCTCGCGGCCAGCTGCAGGAAAACGCTCAGCTCCTGGTGCGACGAGAGGGCCATGTTGCAGACTCTGCAATAGAGAGTACCGATAATAGGCGAATGTGCAACGTTGGCCCGGGGGCGGCGGCGAGCTATCCTGCTCGGACAGGCGATCCCAGGCAGCCCCAGCGCAAGGAGCAACCACCATGGCCCGACAGAACTACTTCAACACCCTCACGATGGCCCAGAAGCTCGATCAGCTCGGCCGCTGCCGCTTCATGGACCGGAGCGAGTTCGCCAATGGCGTCGAGAAGCTGCGGGGCAAGAAGGTGGTCATCGTCGGCTGCGGCGCGCAGGGCTTGAACCAGGGGCTCAACATGCGCGACTCGGGGCTGGACATCAGCTACGCGCTGCGCGCCGACGCCATCGCCCAGAAGCGGGTCAGCTACACCAACGCCACCAGCAACGGCTTCAAGGTGGGGACCTACGAAGAGCTGATCCCCACCGCCGATCTGGTCTGCAACCTGGCGCCCGACAAGCAGCACGCCGACGTGGTGCAGAAGGTGATGCCGCTCATGAAGAAGGGGGCCTGCCTGGCCTACAGCCACGGCTTCAACATCGTCGAGGAGGGGCAGCAGATCCGCAAGGACCTCACGGTGGTGATGGTGGCCCCCAAGTGCCCCGGCACCGAGGTGCGCGAGGAGTACAAGCGCGGCTTCGGCGTGCCGACGCTGATCGCGGTGCACCGGGAGAACGATCCCCACGGCGACGGCCTGGAGATCGCCAAGGCCTACGCGGCGGCGACCGGCGGCGATCGCGCCGGCGTGCTGGAATCGAGCTTCGTCGCCGAGGTGAAGAGCGACCTGATGGGCGAGCAGACCATCCTCTGCGGCATGCTGCAGACGGGCTCCATCCTCTGCTTCGACCGCATGGTGGCCCAGGGGATCGACCGCGGCTACGCCAGCAAGCTGGTCCAGTACGGCTGGGAGACCATCACCGAGGCGCTCAAGCAGGGGGGGATCACGCTGATGATGGACCGGCTCTCCAACCCGGCCAAGGTGAAGGCCTTCGAGCTCGGCGAGGAGCTGCGCGGCCTGATGCGCACGCTCTACAAGAAGCACCAGGACGACATCATCACCGGCGTCTTCAGCACCACCATGATGAAGGACTGGGACGCGGGCGACGTGAACCTGCTCGGCTGGCGGGCCGCCACCAACGACACCGCCTTCGAGCAGACCCCCGCGGGCGCGACGAAGATCTCCGAGCAGGAGTACTTCGACCACGCGGTGCTGATGGTGGCGATGGTGAAGGCCGGCGTCGAGCTGGCGTTCGAGTGCATGGTGGAGGTGGGCATGAAGCCGGAGTCGGCGTACTACGAGTCGCTGCACGAGGTGCCGCTCATCGCCAACCTGATCTCGCGCAAGAAGCTGTACGAGATGAACAAGGTCATCAGCGACACCGCGGAGTACGGCTGCTACCTCTTCAGCCACGCGGCGGTGCCGCTGCTGAAAGAGTTCATGTCCAAGCAGCCGGCCGAGGTGATCGGCAAGCCGTTCGCGCCCGGCGTGCAGCAGGTCGACAACCGGCGGCTGCTGGCGGTGAACCAGGCGATCGAGGGGCACCCGGTCGAGAAGGTGGGCGCCACGCTGCGCGGCTACATGACGGCGATGAAGCAGATCTCCGTCGGTGGTTGAGGTCTCCCCGGGACCCGGGCTGACGCTCCTCACCGGCCCCAACGGGTCGGGCAAGTCGACCGCCGCCCGCGCGCTCGCCGCGCGCGTGGCGGGAGCGCGGCTGCTCTCGGCCGAGTCGCAGCAGGCGTTCTACGAGGCCGAGCTGGCGGCCGACGAGAGCAACTTCCAGCAGGGGGCCGACACCAGCACCACCGTGGGCGCGCTCCTGGGCGAGGCGGGGCGGCGCCACCCGCTGGCGGCGGCGTTCCGGCTCGGGCCGCTGTGGGGGCGCGGCTATCGCCTGCTCTCCACCGGCGAGGCGCGCAAGGTGCTGCTGCTGGCGGCGGTGCTGGGCGCGCCGTCGCTGCCGGGCGCGCCGTCGCCGCTGGGTCGCCCGTCGCTGCTGATCCTGGACGATCCGTTCGAGGGCCTCGATCGCGCCGCCTGCGGCGACCTGGCCCGGGCGATCGTCGAGGTGGCCCGGACGCTGCCGGTGCTGGTGGTGGGGACGTTCGGCCCGGACGACCTGCCGTTTTCGCCCGCGGCGCTGCACGAGGTGGTGGTCGTCGCCGAGGGGCGGCCCGTCTTTCGCGGCCCGCCACAGGACTTCCTGGCCCGCGCCGCGGCGCCAGCGGCGCCCCGGACGCCGCCGCCGGTCGACCTGGGGAGCTGGTATCCGCCGCTCGAGCCCGGCCTGCCGCTGGTGGCGCTGGTCGGCGGCCGCGTGCAGTACGGCGAGCAGGTGGTCTTCGCCGGGCTCGACCTCCGCATCGCCGCCGGCCAGCACACGTTGATCGAAGGGCCCAACGGATCGGGCAAATCGACGTTGCTGGAGATGATCACCGGCGATCACCCGCAAGCCTACGCCAACGACCTGCACCTCTTCGGCCGGCGGCGCGGCAGCGGCGAGACGGTGTGGGACATCAAGAAGAACGTCGGCGCCGTGTCCTCGCGCCTGCACCGCGACTACCGGGTCGGCGGCAGCGTCGAGGAGGTTCTGCTGAGCGGCCTCTACGACAGCATC
>DASZVW010001098.1:0-5710 GCA_035546895.1 Polyangia bacterium | reverse complement strand
TGGTCGCCCGGGTGATGACCCGCGTCTCCGAGCCGCGGCTCCCCTCGATCTGGCAGTGGCTGCGCCGGCCGGTGCTGCTCGAGCTCCGCCTCTCGCCGCTGCTCCTCATCGGGCTGGCGCTGGCGCTGGGCGCCGCCTTCGTCTACGTGGGCGCCACGCTCAAGTAGCAGGCGGCGCCGCTCAGGCGCGCACGTCGACGCAGAGGACGAAGGTGCGCCCGCCGGCGGCGTCGCGGAAGCAGGTGCTGATGGTGCGGCAGAGCTGCCCGCCCGCCAGGGAGACGTAGGGGTCGCTGGTGTACTTCTGCAGCTCCACGTCGATGAGCACGTAGAAGTACTCCTTGAACGAGTGGTCGGTCCCCCGCGGCGCCGGGCGGAACATGGCGCCGCCCGAGCGGACCGCCAGCCCGGCGCTGCAGACGGTCTCGGTGAGCTGCAGCCCGGCGTCGTCGAGCACGTAGAGGCAGTCGATCTTGGGGTACTCGTCGATCACCCGCGCCAGGATGGCGTCGAAGTCCTCGGGCCGGGCGGCGCCGAGCTCGCCCAGGATCCGGGTCAGGATGCCGTTGAAGCGCCGGTACTCGAGCTTGCGCGCGTTGATCTGCTCGACCATGTGGCTCTTGAAGGCGCGCGCCAGCGGCTCCACGCAGGCGGCGGCCCGCTCGAAGCCGACGTCGTCGAACAGCCCGCCGGCCGCCGGGCGCCCCAGGAAGAAGCCCTGCAAGAGATCGGCGCCCAGCTCCAGCACCGTGACCGCCTCCGCCTCGGTCTCGATCCCCTCGGCAATCACCAGCGCGCCGATCCGGCGCGAGAGGCTCACCAGGCTCTTGAACGTCTCCTGCTTGTAGAAGTCGCCGTCGACGCCGGTGACGAGGCTGCGGTCGATCTTGATGACGTCCGGGCGGAACAGCGGGATCCGATCGAGGTTGGAGTGCCCGGCGCCCACGTCGTCGAGCACCACCAGGAAGCCGAGCCGGCGCAGCGCCGCCGCCAGCTCGCCGAAGCGCCCCACGTCGTCGAGGCGCGACTCGAGGAACTCCACCGCCACCTGGCGCGGGTCGAGCCCGGGCGCGCGGACCAGCGCCTCCAGCTCCGCGACCATCGCCGCGGGCTTGGGCGAGCTGGTCAGATCGAGGTTCAGGAACAGCAGCAGCCCCGGCGGGCGGGCCTGCAGCCGCGAGAAGTTGCCGACGGCGGCCTCGCGGCAGAGATCCTCGACGGCGCCCGCGATCCCTTCGGCGGCCGCCTGCTTGAACAGCAGGTAAGGCGGGATCAGGTCGCCGCGCGGCCCGATCCCGCGCGAGAGCGCCTCCATCCCGACGACGCTCTTCTGGCGCACCGAGAAGATCGGTTGAAAGTGCGTGGTCACGCGCCGCGCTTCGATGAGCCCGTGCAGCGGCACCCTGAGCTCCGAATCGGTCTCGAGCAACATGAGCCTTCCCCCCAGCGAGGCCCACATCGGCACGCTTTTCCTGGACCTGAGGCCCGGACGTACGAATTAACCGACCGGAAACAAAATTCTGCCGCTAGAGGTCGAGATCGGCCTGGGCCGCGCGCTCCATGATGAACTTGAAGCGGGCCTCCACGTCCTTCCCCATCAGCTCCGTCAGAACTCTGTCGGTCTCGACGACATCCTCGATCTTGACCCGCAGCAGGCGCCGGGTGGCCGGATCGAGCGTGGTCCGCCGCAGCTCGTCGGGCTGCATCTCGCCCAGCCCCTTGAACCGCATGATGTCGGGGCGGGCGTTCTTGGGGAGCTGGCCCACGATCCGATCGCGGTCGGCCTCGTCGAGCGCCCAGAAGGTCTCCTTGCCGTGGTCGACGCGGAAGAGCGGCGGCTGCGCCAGGTAGACGAACCCCTCGGTGACCAGCGGCTGCAGGTGGCGGTAGAAGAACGTCAGCAGCAGCGTGGCGATGTGGTGGCCGTCGGAGTCGGCGTCCATCAGGAGGATGATCTTGTGGTAGCGGAGGCGCTCGATCTTGAAGTCGGCCCCCACGCCGCAGCCGAGCGCGGAGACCACGTCCTGCAGCTCCTTGTTGGAGAGCACCTTCTGCAGCGAGGCCTGCTCGGCGTTGAGCACCTTGCCCCGCAGCGGCAGGATGGCCTGCGTCTTCCGCTCGCGCCCCTGCTTGGCCGAGCCGCCGGCCGAGTCCCCCTCGACGATGAAGAGCTCGCTCTTGCCGGGATCGGTCGACGCGCAGTCGGCCAGCTTGCCGGGGAGGTTGAGGCGGTGCGAGACCGCCGTCTTGCGCGACACCGCCTGCGCCGCCGCCCGCGAGGCCTCGCGCGCCTTGGCGGCCAGCGCGATCCGCTCGACGATCTGCGCGCCGGCGGTCTTGTTGCCGAGCAGGAAGGTCTCCAGCGCCGGCCGGACCGCGCCGTCGACCTGGGCCTGCGCCTCGGGGCTGCCGAGCCGCTCCTTGGTCTGCCCCTGGAACTGGGGCTCCTGCATGTAGATCGAGAGCACGCCCACGATCCCCTCGCGGACGTCCTCCGCGGTCAGCGTGACCCCCTTGGGGCCGACCCCCGCGGCGTCGATGAAGGCGCGCACCGCCTTGACGATGGCGTTGCGGAACCCCTGCTCGTGCGTGCCGCCCGAGATGGTGGGGATGCCGTTGACGTAGGAGCGGATCGTCTCCTCGTGCGACTCGGTCCACTGCAGCGCCGCCTCGATGCGGAAGCCCCCTTCGCCGGGGCGCTCGAAGTAGAAGACCTGCGGCGCCGTCGGCGCCTTGCCGCGGTCGGCGACCAGCTTGGCCAGGAAGTCGGCGATGCCGCCCGCGTGCTCGAAGGTCTCGTTCGTCTTCGCCGCCTCGTCCTTGAAGACGATCTGGAGCCCCTTGTGCAGGAAGGCCTTGGCGTCGAGCCGGAAGCGGATGGTGTCCGCGGAGAACGCTTGCTTGCCGAAGATCTCGGCGTCGGGCTTGAAGGTGATCGAGGTGCCGGTGCCGCGCGCCGGACCGACCTTGCGCAGCTTGCTGACCGCCTTGCCGCGCGCGTACTTCTGCTCCCAGAGCGCGCCGTCGCGGCGGACCTCGGCGGTCAGCTCCTCGGAGAGCGCGTTGACGACGGAGGAGCCGACGCCGTGCAGGCCGCCCGAGAACTGGTACTGCCCCGAGGAGAACTTCCCCCCCGCGTGCAGCGTGGTGAGCACCAGCTCGAGCGCCGACTTCTTGAACTGCTTCTTGACGTCGACCGGGATGCCGCGCCCGTTGTCGGTGACGGTGACCGACTTGCCGTCGGCGTGCAGGGTGACCTCGATCTTGGTCCCGTAGCCGTTGATCACCTCGTCGACGGAGTTGTCGACGATCTCCCACAGGAGGTGGTGGTACCCCTTGGCGTCGGTGCCGCCGATGTACATCCCCGGCCGCTTGCGGACGGGCTCGAGCCCTTCCAGGACGGTGATGTCGTCGGAGGTGTAGCTGGAGGCGCTCACGTCAGGTCATCTCAGTTCAGGAGCGCCGGCGGCGGCGCGGGCAGCGGGGTGGTGACGCGGACGATCTTGGTCTTGCGCTTGAGCGCGTGCCCCTTGCCGCCGCGCCCGGTGACGCTGAAGCGCCCGGGGCCGACCGGCAGCTCCTTGCCGTCGTCGGTCTCGGCGACCACCACGTCCTTGTCCTTGGGGCCGCCGACGCCGAAGCCGACCACCGCCGCCTCGCCCGCCTTGATGACGGTCACGCCGCGGCCGGGGTTGGACAGCTCGGGGAGCTCGTCGGCCTTGCAGAGGAGCGCGCGGGCGTCGCTGGTGATCACGCAGACGACGTCCTTCTCGGCGGCCACCGCCACCCCCACCAGCTCGTCCCCCTCGGCGGGCTTGGCGAAGCGGCGCCCGGCGCGCGTCGACAGCTCGCGGTGGGCGTCGAAGCCGAACCGCAGCCCGAAGCCGCCCTTGCTGACCGCCACCGCCAGCGTCCCCCGGGGGGCGTCCTTCTCGCCGACGCTGAGCGCGCCGACCACCCGCTCGCCGTCGCGGAAGTTGAACAGCTTCTGCACCGGCTCGCCGTAGCCGGTGGAGGCCGGCACGTCGTTGATGCGGATGACGTAGGCGTAGCCGAAGCTGGAGAAGACCGCGATCGGCTCCTTGGTCGAGCCGCGGATGACCGAGAGGATGGCGTCCCCCTCGCGCAGGCGGGTGGCCGAGAGGTCCTTGATCTCGCGGACGCGCTTGAGCCAGCCGTCGCGCGAGAGGATGACCGTCACCTCCTCGTCGACGATGAAGTCCTCGGCGACGAACTCGGTCTCCTCGCCGCCGGCGCCGCCGATCTTGGTGCGCCGCTTGTCCTCGAAGCGCGAGGCGACCTCGGCGATCTCCGTCCGCACCACGCGCAGCAGCTTCCGCTTGTCGTCGAGGATGCCGCGGATCTCCTTGGCGCGGGCCCGCTTCTCCTTCAGCTCGGCGAGGATGGCGTCGATCTCCAGCTTCGCCAGCTTGTAGAGCTTCAGCTCGAGAATCGCGTCGGTCTGCTCGTCCGAGAGCTCGAAGCGCTTGGCCAGCTTGACCGCCGCGTCGGCCTTGCCGTCCGACTTGCGGATGATCCGGATCGCCTCGTCGAGGGCGTCGAAGATGATCGCGAACCCCTCGAGGATGTGGATCCGGCGCTCCAGCTCGCGCAGCTCGAACTCGAACCGGCGGCGCACCGTCTCCTCGCGGAAGGTGAGGAACTCGCGCAGCATCGCCGCCAGGTCGACCCGCAGCGGGCCGGCGATCTCCCGGTTCTCCGTCGGCACCAGGCAGGTGAGGTTGACGTGGAACCCGGTCTCGAGCGGCGTGTGCTTGTAGAGGTAGGCCATCACCAGGTTGGGATCGGCCCCCGGCTTGAGCTCCAGCACGATGCGGACGTCGTCGGTCGACTCGTCGCGCACGTCGACCAGCATCGGCAGCTTCTTGTTGATGATCACCTCGGCGATCCGCTCGACGACCGCCGCCTTGGTGAGCGCGTAGGGGATGGAGGTGACGACGATCTTGTCGCCGCCGCGCCCGCCCGCCTCGGTCTTCCACTCGCCGCGCAGGCGGACGCCCCCCTGCCCCGTCTCGTAGATCTCGCGCAGCTCCTTCTTGCTGTTGATGATCTGGCCGCCGGTCGGGAAGTCGGGCCCCTTGATGTGCTTGAGGAGGTCCTTGGTCTCCAGCTTGGGGTCGTCGAGCAGCGCCACCGCCGCCGCGCACACCTCGGCCAGGTTGTGGGGCGGGATGTTGGTGGCCATCCCCACGGCGATGCCGGTGCAGCCGTTGATGAGCAGCTGCGGCACCTTGGCCGGCAGCACGATCGGCTCCTCGATGGTGCCGTCGTAGTTGGGGCGGAAGTCGACCGTCCCCTGCTTGATCTCGTCGAGCAGGTCCATCGCCAGCGGCGCCAGGCGCGCCTCGGTGTAGCGGTGGGCGGCCGGGGCATCCCCGTCGAGCGACCCGAAGTTGCCGTGCCCCTCGACCAGCGTCACCCGCATGGCGAACGGCTGGGCCAGCCGGACCATCGCCTCGTAGCAGGCGGTGTCGCCGTGCGGGTGGAACTTGCCCAGCACCTCGCCCACGATGGTCGCCGACTTGCGGAACTTGGCGTCGGGGTAGAGGTGCAGGTTGGCGTACATCGCGTAGAGGATGCGCCGCTGCACCGGCTTGAGGCCGTCACGCACGTCAGGAAGCGCGCGCGACGTGATGACGCTGACGGCGTAGTTCAGGTACCGCCGCTGCGCCTCGACCACGAGCGAGGCA
>DASZVW010001097.1:0-2550 GCA_035546895.1 Polyangia bacterium | reverse complement strand
GAAGCTCGGCGCCGCGGCGGCGCCGGCCGTCTCGGGGCGCGCGCCCGCCGAGACGCGGACCTGGACCTTGAAGCTCCCCCCGCACTTCCCGCCGGGCAAGGCGCTGCGCGTGCAGGTCGGCGGCGGCACTCTCTCGCAGAACGGCAAGCCGCTCCCCTGGGACGGTCACGGGTACTACGAGGTCGCGCTCGACGCCGGCTCGCTCACGCTGTCGCCATGACACCCGGCGCTACTGGATGAAGGTGACGTCGTCGATGTTGATGGTCAGCGACTCGGGGACCGGGATGTAGACGCCCGCGTCGGCCGGCTTGCTGGGATCGGCCTCGAACGCCAGCGGCACCGTCCACCCGAAGCCGGTGATGTTGTTCCCGTCGGGCACCACCGGCGCCGTCCCCGACACGCCCGCCGTGAAGTCCGACCAGAGGAGCTGGACCTGCGTCCAGTCGGTGGTGATCGGGATGCCGTCCTTCTCGGCCGCCTTGCAGGTGGCGTCCGTGGTGCCGGGGCAGGTGCCGCCGCCCGCCGCGTTGGCGGCGTCGGGCATCACCGTGCTCTCCATGGCGATGGTGAACGAGAACGTCCCCGTCCCCGAGGTGCCGCGCACCCAGAACGAGATCCCCTTGTAGGCGGAGGCGTCCGCGCAGCCCATCCAGATGCCGCCCCCCATCCCCCACATGGTGGCGGCGAGCGTCTCGCCCCCCGCCCAGGTGCTCGGCGGGTGGCCGCCGCCGATGGTGAGCGTCGGCGCCGGGCTCCCCGCGGCCTCGGGGTACTGGTAGATCCCGGCGTAGGCGTTCCCGGTGTTGGTGGTCGCGCCGCCGAACGCGGTGGCGTAGCTCCCCGGATCGGTGGTGCCGTTGTAGTTCTCGAAGTTCATGAAGACGGGGTTCATCACCACGGTCTTCGTCGCGCAGAGCTTCTGGACCACCGTCGCCCCGCCCGCGCCGCCCGTCCCGGTCGCGCCGCCGGCGCCGGTCGCCCCGCCGTTCCCGCTGGCGCTGGCGCCGCCCGTCCCGGTCACCGGCGTGCCGCCCGTCCCCGTCGACGGCGTGCCGCCCGTGCCGGTCGTGATGGCGCCGCCCGTCCCGGTCGCCGAGCTGCCGCCGGCGCCCGTGGAGACCGTCCCGCCCGCGCCCGTCGAGGTGGTGCCGCCGCTGCCGACGGTGCCGCCGGCGCCCGGGCCCGACCCGCCCGAGCCGCTGCCCGAGCTCGGCTTGGTGCACCCGAGCGCCGTCACCAGCGCCGTCGCCAGCGCCAGCCCCCCGACCATGAGAGGCGTTCCCCCGACAGATGACTTCATGTTCATGTGGCTCCGACCCTTTGGTGTCCCGGCCCGGGACGTAAAGCTCGCGACGCGCGAGCGGTGGCGGCGACGACTATTGAATGCGGCAGTAGTACCCGGTGGTGTCCAGCTCGCCGGTCCCGGTGAAGACCTCGGTGCCCGCCTGGACGCTGGTGATGTACTTGGACGACTGCAGCCAGCCGCGCGAGACGAGGTCGCCCGTGAAGTCCTTGATGTTGACCACCGCCTGCGTCGCGTTCGATGTCCGCACGTACGAGAAGACGTTCCAGGTGGTGGTGCCGCGGTAGAGGTCCCAGCTCGCCGAGTCGATGGTGACGGTCGCCTGCTTGGTCCCGATCGGCCCCGCGCCGTTCAGGACGTCGAGCCAGATCATCATCTCGTCGGTGGGGTTGTCGTTGCTCCCCGGCATCATGATCTGGTGGATGAAGACGTCGTAGGCGACCTCGGCCGAGCCGCCGGTGTTGCTGAAGCTGAAGCTCCAGCCGCAGTTGAGGTTGCTCGACGAGGAGATCTGCAGCGGCAGGCCGGTGTTGGTCAGCTTCCAGCCGAACTGCCAGCCGAGGACCACGCTGGAGTACGACTTCACCTTGTTGTAGGTGCCGGTCCAGCTCCAGCTGGTCCCCCAGCCGATGAGGTCGCCTTCCTGGCAGGTCGACCAGATCGACTGCGTCCCCGAGCCGGTGCTGGCCCCCCACTCGTTGTTGTTGACCCAGTACTTGCCGAGGGTGATCGAGGCGCCGTTGGTCGAAGACTGATTGGCCTTCGCGCTGGGCGTGCAGGAGAGGCTGTTGGGATCGAGGCAGGCGCCGAACAGGCACTGGGTGCCGCTGCCGCAGACGGTGCCGCACTTGCCGCAGTTCTTGGCGTCGGTGTTCATGTTGGTGCAGGCGCCGCTGCAGGCGGTCTGGCCCGTCGGGCAGGTGCAGGTGCCGCTCACGCAGGTGGCGCCGGTCGCGCAGGCGTTGCCGCAGGCGCCGCAGTTGGCGGTGCTGGCGGTGATGTCCTTGCAGGCGCCGCTGCAGTCCCCCTGGCCGGTCGGACAGATGCAGGCGCTCTGCCAGCAGGACTGATCGGCGCGGCAGACCTTGCCGCAGCCGCCGCAGTTGTTCTGGCTGCCGGTGGTGTCGACGCAGGCGCCGCTGCACATCATGAGCGTGCCGGCGCAGCCGCTCGAGGAGCCGCCGGTGCCGGTCGCGCCGCCGGTCCCGGTGGCGCCGCCGGTCCCGGTGGCGCCGCCCTTCCCGGTG
>DASZVW010001096.1:0-3029 GCA_035546895.1 Polyangia bacterium | reverse complement strand
GACGCCGGCGCCTCCGCTCCCGGCCGCCGACCCAGCCGAGCCATCTGTGTCCGCCCTTGATCCAGCAGCGCCCACGCCGGCGGCGCCGCTCGCGCCCGCAGTGGTGCCGCCGCCCACGCCCGCCTCGCCGCTCGCCGGCTGCACGGGAAGGCTGTGGTTCCCGCCGCAGCGGGCGACGAACAACGCGCCAACGATGACCACGAACGCGCTCGCGCGCGGGCTGGACCGGCGGGTCATGAACGAATGGCTACCACGACCCTCCGCGCCGAGTGGCGCGACTCACCGGCCTTGGGTGCACGGTTGCGTCACCCCCGCGCTCGTGTCGCAGCGCCGGCGCGCCCGTGACGCCGAGGCCGCACTCGGGAACGCTTCGACGCCGGCGACTCCGCGACGCGCAGGAGAGGAGGCAATGCCCTCCCGCGGACCGACTCGTCTCAACTCACTCGGGCGTCCGCCTTTCGGGGTTGACTGCGCTGCGGAAGCGCCCTCGACGCGAGGACCTCCAGCAATCGCTTCGCCAGAACCTCGGCCGAGGCGGGATTCTGGCCGGTGACCAGATTGCGGTCCTCGACCATGTAGGGCTTCCAGATCTCGACGCGACTGAAGTTGACGCCAACCTTCTCCTTGAGCTCGGTCTCGAGCAGCCACGTCGCCCTCGAGGCGAGGCCGACGGCCGCCTCTTCTTCGTCGGTGAAGCAGGTGATTCGGTAGCCCTTGAATGGCGATACGCCGTGGATTCTCGTGGCCAGGATCGCGGCGGGGCCGTGGCACACGATGAAAAGCGGGTTGCCCGACGCGAGCTGTGCGGTCAGCAGCCGTCCCACGTCCGCGTCGAACGCCAGGTCCGACATCGGACCGTGGCCGCCCGGCAGATAGACCGCGTCGTAGTCCTCGAGGCGGACGTCTGAGAGCTTCAGCGGCCGCCGCATCACCTCCGCAGAGCGAATGATGGCCTCCAGCTCGAGGGCTCCCTTCTCTCCGCCCGCCATCGATGGACGCAGGCTCATCATGTCGACGTTCGGGGTCACGCCGTTCGGCGTGGCGACCACGACCTCGTGACCGGCGTCGGTGACGATCTTGTACGGCCTCGCGAATTCCTCGGCCCAATACCCGGTCGCGTACCTCGTCCCGTCCTTCAGCACCCAATAGGTGGCTCCGCTCACGATGAAAAGTACCTTCGCCACGGTTGCACCTCCTTCTCACATCCCCGCGTGGGGATCGCCGCTCTCGCTCCTACCCGGAACGTAAGCACGGCTCCCGATGCTCGAAAGCGGCGGCTATCCGGGCGGCCCGTTCCGTGGGTCATCCGCGGGTCTGACGTACTCGAGGCCGAGCGGCCCGATCGCGGTCACTTGCGTGATGTACTCCCCGGACTTCGCCCAGTGGAAGTGAGGGGTGTTTCCCGGCAGGACGATCGCCGCGCCCGGCGGGTACGCTTGCAGCTTGCCCGCATCGAAGTCGTCACCGACGCCGACGTAAAACACACCCGAGAGGACCGTGTACAAGCGATCCTCGGGATGCCGGTGCGGCATCAGCTTCACCCCATGCGGCACCTTCACCCGAATGGCGTAGGGTTCAGGTCGCGTCAGATCACCAAGGATCCGCGCGAGCCGTACCGCGGGCGGAAACGCCGCAAAGGGCTTCCACTCGACGTCTTCCGGCAATACGGCTCGAAGGGCGGCTTGTCCTCGTAAGTGGCTTTGAGTCATTTCACGCTCCTCGCGAGGCGTGCCCAAGTCATGTGCATTTGATTCGCGGCGCGACTGATCCGCGCGCGACGTTTCGTGTCGGGCCCGACGGCCAGCGAGCGTATCCGGACCCACAATGGCCGCCCATGACGCCGTCGAAATGGCAGGCCCTCGCTCCGATTTGCGCCGCGCTCATGCTGCCCACGCTCGCTTTCGCGATGGACGAGCACGCGCCCCCCGAGCGGGAAGAGTCCCCAGGGAAAGCCACGCCGGAAGAGAAACAGGACGAGGCGAAGAAGCTCGCCGAGCAGTCGCAGAACCCGATTTCGAGCCTGATCAGCTTTCCCTTCCAGTTCAACTTCGCCGGCGGGATGGGGCCGTTTCACCGCTCGGAGCTCATCCTGAACATGCAGCCGGTGATCCCGATTCCGCTGACGAAGACGTGGACGCTGGTTCCCCGCTTGATTACGCCCTTCGTCGGCATACCCGACGTCACTCAGGATCGAGGAACGACGTGGGGCCTGGGCGATTTCAATCCGCAGATCTACGTCGCCCTCCAGCTGCCGGGGGGATTCACCGTCGGCCTGGGACCGACGATCGTCATTCCCACGGCGACCGATCCCACCCTCGGCTCGGGCAAGCTCTCGATCGGTCCGTCGCTCGTGGGCGTGTGGATCGGCCACGGCCTCGTCACCGGAGTGCTCGTGAACAACGCCTGGTCAGTCGGGGGCGATCCTGCGCGCAAGCGGGTCGACGCCTTCTTCCTGCAGCCGTTCATCAACGTCAATCTTCCGAGGCACACCTACCTCGTCACGGCGCCGGAGATCACGGGCGACTGGGTCGACAGCCACTGGGTGGTGCCGGTGGGCGGTGGTGCCGGTGCCATCGTCAAGCTCGGCTCGCCTGTGAACATCAACCTGCAAGGGTACTGGAACGCGTTCGCGCCCACGGGCACCCCGACGTGGCTCGTGCGCTTTCAGGTCACCTACCTGTTCCCGATCGCAAAGAAGGCGTCCGCCGCCGAGAGCTCCCTCGACGAGGATCACGAGGAAAGGCAGCAGTGAACCGGCGGCCGGTCCGGAGCCGCAGGCCGTCTCGCGATCAGGCGAGCAGGGTCCCCGTCAGCACCACCGGCTCGACGTAAAAGGGATCGTTCACCTCCCCTTCGCCGCCCGGCGTCCATCGCAACGCTGGGCGCTCGGCCGCGAGATCTCCCGGCGTCAAGTGGGTCCCGAGGCGCTCGAAGCGATAGCGCTGCCCCAGCTGTGCCTGCACCAGCTCGACGAAGCTCTGCCGCGAGCGGAAGGACTTGTCGTTGGACATGAGCAGGACCTTCTGCGG
>DASZVW010001095.1:0-5026 GCA_035546895.1 Polyangia bacterium | reverse complement strand
GGATGTCGTTCGGGTCGCGCGGCGGCGGCGCGGGCGGCGCCGGCGGCGTGGCCGGCGCCGGGGCGGCCGGCTCCTTGGGCGCGGGCGGCTCGTTCTTCTGGCAGGCGAGGCCCAGGCCGAGCAGGGCGGCGAGGGCGGTGGTCGAGGCGAGGCTCCAACGTGGACGGCGCATGGTCCCCCTCTAGCACGGCCGTGGGGTCGGGTGAAGGCGGGGTCGTTGACGGCGGCGCCGCGGCGCTTACGGTGTCGGCCAACCCGTGAGGCGGACGCCCACGGTCATCACCCGCCGGGCGCGCACAGCCCCGGTGAAAGGAGCCGACATGCCGAACCTCGCCCCGGCCGCGCGCGCCGACGACCGCGCCGCCCTCGATTCCTACTCGCGCACCGTCACCGAGGTCGCCGCCGAGGTGAGCCCCTCCGTGGTCCGCCTGGACGTCGAGCAGGCCCAGCCGCCGCCCCCCTCTCCGTCGAGGCGCGGTCCGGCCGCGCCGCGCCGGCCCGAGCCGGCGACCGGGAGCGGCTCCGGGTTCGCCTTCACCCCCGACGGCTACGTGCTGACCAACAGCCACGTGGTGAGCGGCGCCCGGCGGATCGCGCTGACCACGCTCGACGGCCGCCAGCGCGCGGCCGAGCTGGTGGGCGACGATCCCGACACCGACCTGGCCGTCGTCCGCGTGCACGGGCTCGACCTGCCGGCGGTGGCCTTCGGCGACTCGTCGGCGCTGCAGGTCGGGCAGATCGCGGTCGCGGTCGGCAACCCCTACGGGTTCGACTGCACGGTGACCGCCGGCGTGGTGAGCGCGCTCGGCCGCTCGCTGCGGAGCCGGACCGGGCGCCTCATCGACGACGTCATCCAGACCGACGCCGCGCTCAACCCCGGCAACTCCGGCGGGCCGCTGTGCGACGGCCGCGGCCGCGTCATCGGCGTCAACACGGCGATGATCCTCCCCGCGCAGGGGATCTGCTTCGCCATCGCCGTCAACACCGCCACCTTCGTGGTGAGCGCGCTCATCCACGAGGGGCGGGTGCGGCGCGCGTTCCTGGGCGTGGCCGGACAGACGGTCCCGCTCCACCGCCGCGTGGTCCGCTTCCACGAGCTGCCGCTCGAGTCGGCGATCTTCGTCGCCGCGCTGGAGCCGGACAGCCCCGCCGCCCGCGCCGGCCTGCGCGACGGGGACCTCATCGTCGGCTTCGACGGCCGCCCCACCGGCGGGATCGACGAGCTCCACCGCCTGCTCACCGAGGAGCGCGCCGGCCGGCCGATCCCGCTGGCGGTCGTGCGCGGCGGCGAGCGGCTCACGCTCACCGTGGTCCCCGCCGTCCGGGCGCCGCGCCGATGAGAGCGGCCGGCGGGGCGCCGCCGCCGCAGGCCGCGAGCAGGGCGCACCGATCAGAGAGAAGACACGCCGCCCCACACCCGAGACCACGGAACCGCGCATGGGGCTCCCGTTTCCGGCAGCTTGCCCCATCCGGGGCACGCCGGCTCAGGGGGCGCGCGCCTCGTCGGGCGGGCGCTCGCGCCGCTCGGGCGGGCGCAGGATGTAGAGGTCGTGGCGCCTGGTCGCCGCCGCCGGCGGGGGCGGCAGGCGCATCTGGTAGCGGACGGGGCGCGCGTGATCGGCGAGCTGGCGCCGCGGGTTGAACACGCCGTTGAAGCGCCAGAGCATCTTCACGAAGTTGGTCTGCCCGCGCGCGAGCAGCCCGGCCGCCAGGCGCGCGGTGTCCTTGAGCGCCGAGAGGCCGAGGTGCTTGGTGTTCAGCACCTGCTGGGTCTTGACCAGCTCGGCGTAGAAGCGCTCGAGCGGCAGCTTGGTCGGCAGCACCGCGTGCTGGATGTCGTAGAGCCGATAGTCGCGCGTGGCCAGCCGGTGCCCCTCCTCGAGGAAGGTCTGGGTCCCCGGGTAGGGGGTGTTGACGCTGACGTTGACGATCTCCGGGATCGAGAGCGCCCACTCGCGGATGACGCGGAAGCGGTCCTCGTCCCAGTCCGGGTCGGCGATGATGTTGATCGCCACCGTCACCCCCAGCGAGCGCGCCAGCTCCAGCGCCTCGAAGTTGGTCGAGAGGTTGACCCGCTTGCGGTGCGCGCGCAGCCCCGCCTCGTCGATCGCCTCGACGCCCAGGAACATGTACTCCAGCCCCAGCCGCCGCCAGGCGCGGAACACCTCGCGGTTGCGCAGCAGCACGTCGCCGCGCGTCTCCAGGTAGTACTTCTTCTTGATCCCGCGCCGCTGGATCTCGCGGGCGATCGCCTGGCCGTGCTCCTCGTGGATGAAGGCCACGTCGTCGACGATGAACACCCCCGGCTCGGCGATACGGGCCAGCTCGGCGGCGATGGCCGCCGGGTCGCGCTGCCGGTGGCTCCGCCCGTAGAACGTCCAGGCGCTGCAGAACGAGCAGTCCCAGGGGCACCCGCGCGAGAACTCGATCGAGGCCGCCGGGTCGAGCACGCCGATGAAGTATTTCCGCCGCCGCGGCAGGAGATCGCGCGCCGGGGTCAGCGCGTCGAGGTCGCGCACCTTCTCGGGCGGCGGCCCCTCGCCCTCGGCCGTCACCACGCCGGGGAGCGCCGCCAGCGCCTCGCGGTCGCGCGCCGCGGCCACCACGCGCGGGAAGATCTCCTCCCCCTCGCCCTTGACGACGCAGTCGATGGCCCCCTGGGCGTGTTCCAGGATCTCCGGGGCGGTGAAGGAGGCGCTGTGTCCGCCCACGGCGAACAGTGCGCGCGGCAGCCGGCGGCGCGTCTCCTTGGCCAGGTCGATCACCTCGGGGATATTGGCCAGGTAGTTCACGCCGAAGGCCACCACCTCCGGCGACCAGCTCTCGAGGAGGCGGAAGTAGTCGGCGTGGGAGAAGACCTGCAGATCGAGGACGCGCACCTCGTGCCCGGCCGCGCGCGCCGCCGCCGCCACCAGCTCGACCCCCAACGGTTCCAGGCGGAGATAGATCTCCGTGTACATGAGCCCGCTCGGGTGGCAGCAGAGGACCCTCATTTTTTTTCGCCAGGCCCGGCGAGCTTTGCCGCGGCGCCGCCAAGCTGGGGGCGGCTGAAGACGGGCGGCAAGATCGGGCGCCGCGTTTTGTCACCAAATCGGGACGTACCTGTAGAGAGCACGCGAGCCAGGATCCTGACGTGTGGATTTTGCCTACAGCTCGACCTGAAACTTCCGATGCGTGCTTGCGCATCTATCGACCCGTTCTTAACTGAGGAGAGGCATGGCGACGTTCGCGCTACAGACCGAGGACCGCGTGGTGCCCCTCGGCGTCACCCCGGCGCCGGGCCCCCGAGAGGCCGGTCCCCAGGTCATGTACAGGTTGTCGCGGCTGCTCCCCATCATCGCGGAGATGGTCTCGGACATCGAGACCCTGACGCTCCCCGGGCAGCGCCGGATGATGGCCAAGGTCGCCCAGCTCATCAGCGATCGGGTGCGGGATCTGTCGCCGGCGATCGGCGCCCGCAACGAGCAGATCCTGTCCGAGATGACGGCGCGCCTCTCGCGCGAGTCCGAACGGATCTGCCCCGACGTGCAGGCGTTCAACCGCGGCGCCGAGGGCCTGCTGGCGCTCCTCCGTTCGCTGGCCTGAGACCCGCGGCCGCGCGCTTGACAGGCCCGCGCCGCTGGCCAGGTTCGCAGCATGGAGAAGACGAAGCTCGTCGCCCTCGATCACATCAGCTGCGCCGTGCGCGACCTGCGCGCGGCCCGCAAGTTCTACGGGGCGGCGCTGGGCGCCATCGGGATGAAGATCAACATGGACGTCTCCTCGGCGTTCGGCATGGGCTCGCGCGACGAGAAGATCTTCTGGCTGTCGCGCGATCGGGACGCCTCGGGCGGCGGCCACTACGCGTTCCGCGTCGAGCACCCCGAGGAGGTCGACGCCTTCTACGACGCGGCGATGTCCGCCGGCGGCCGGGACAACGGCAAGCCGGGCCCGCGGCCGAGCTACGGGCCCAGCTACTACGCGGCCTTCGTCAAGGACGGCGAGGGGAACAACGTCGAGGTGGTCTGCTACGCGCGCCCCCGGCGCCGCGCCGCCGCCCCCCGCCGCAAGCGGCGTTGACCCGCGCGGGCTAGTGGAGGGTCCGGCGGTCCGGCACCCGGGCCAGGTGGACGCCGAAGCGCCGCCCCCGATCGTACCAGCTCCGCTCCGGCTGCAGGCCGGCGCCCAGGAACAGCCGGGCCAGGCGCGCCGCCGTCAGCTTGTAGCTGGACTCGGTGTGGATCCGCTCGCCCGCGCGGAAGGGGATCTCGAGGCCCAGCGCGCCCAGGCGCACGCGCTGCGCCGCTTCGCTTTCCAGGTAGATCTCGATGCGGGAGGCCGGCTGGTTCCAGCGGACCAGGTGCCGGAAGCGAGCCGGCTCGAAGTCGGCGTCGAGCTCGCGGTTGATCCGGTCGAGCACGTTCTTGTTGAACCGCGCGGTGACGCCGGCGGCGTCGTCGTAGGCGGGCAGCAGGAACCTGGCCGGCTTGCGCAGATCGGCGCCGACCAGCAGCGCGTCGCCGGGCGCGAGGCGCCGGCGGAGCGCCGCCAGCAGCGCGCGCGCCTCGCCGGGGTTGAAGTTGCCGATGTTCGAGCCGAGCAGCAGCACCAGCCGCCGCCCGGCCGCCGGGTCGAGCGCCAGGAAGCCGAGCTCGTCCGGATAGCGCGCCACCACCGGGCTGACGGTGAGGCGATCGAGGCGGGCCAGATCGGCGGCGGCCAGCGCCAGCGCGGCCGGGGAGACGTCGACCGGGCGATAGAGCGCCCGCGTCTGCCGCGCCAGCAGCGCCGCCAGCAGGAGCCCGGTCTTCGACGCCGTCCCGGCCCCCAGCTCGACCACCGCCAGCGGCGGGCCGGCGGCGTCGATCATCTCGCCGGCGCGCGCGGCGAAGATCGCGCGTTCGGTGCGGGTCAGGTAGTACTCGGGGAGCTCGGTGATCTCCTCGAACAGCTCCGACCCGCGCCGATCGTAGAGCAGCCAGGCCGGCAGCCGCTTGCGCGCGCGCAGCAGCCCCGCGCGGTCCGCCGCGGCCACCGCGCCGGCGTC
>DASZVW010001094.1:0-1966 GCA_035546895.1 Polyangia bacterium | reverse complement strand
CGGCCACCAGGTAGTGTTCCGGCCCGCGCACCAGGGCCACGTCCCCCGGCCCGATCGGCTCCGCCGCGGCTCCGGACGGGACGACCCACGCCGACCCGGCCGTCACGCACACGGCGGTCAGCGGCGCCTCGTCCCGGATCGCCAGCGACCACGGCGGCTCGAGCACCGACCGCAGCAGGAAGGCGCCGCGGGCCCGGGGTCCGTCCAGGAAGGCCGACAGGGAGTCCACGCCGGGACTGTAGACGCACGCGCATGCGGATGAGCGCCTGAAATATGGGCGCGCGCCGCCCGCGCCGCTGTACTCGATCGCATGAACGAGACGCAACGCACCCTCACCGTGATCGTCACCGTGTGCGCCGGCCTGTCCGCCGGCGTGTTCTTCGCCTTCTCCACCTTCGTGATGCCGGCGCTGGACCGGTTGCGCGCGCCCGAGGCGATCCGCGCCATGCAGGAGCTCAACCGGGCCGCGCCGAACGCCGCGTTCATGACCGTGCTGTTCGCGCCGCTGGTCCCGATGGGCTGGCTGCTGCTGAAGGTGGCCCGGCGCGGCGGACCGTCGGCGCCCTACCTGGTGGCCGGCACCGCGTGCTTCGCCGTCGGGCTGCTGATCCTGATCGCCTACCACGTGCCGCACAACGACGCGCTGGCCAAGGTCTCGCCGGCGAGCCCGTCGGCGGCGAGCACCTGGCGCGACTACTACCGCGGCTGGACGTGGTGGAACCACGCCCGGACGGCGACGTTCACCGCGGCGACCGCGCTGTTCGCCCTCGCCGCGCGCGCGGCGCGGACGGAGTAACCGGCGCGGACGGAGTAACCGGGAAGCCCGGCTCGCCGGCGAAGGTGTACGCGCCGTCGCGCAGCCGCTTGGCGAAGCCGCGGCCCCACTCCAGCTCGGCGCGGATCCGGGCGCTGACGAAGTCGAGGATCTCCCGCACGTGCTCGGGGATCTCGCCGTCGGCCCCGGTCGCGCCGTCCTGGATCGTGCGCCGGACGAACGAGAGCGACTCCATCGACGACTCCAGCTGCGCGGCGCGGGCCTGCAGCGCCCGGCTCAGCTCGTCCCGGGGCAGGAACAGCATCAGCGTCAGCGCCGGGATCAGCGGCTCGGTGGGCGTCCGCACCGTCCACCACGCCTCGCGCAGCAGCAGCTGGAACTCCTTCTCCCCCTCCGGCGTCACGACGTAGGTCGTCTTCTCCGGGCGGCTGTCGGCGCTGCCGCGGCCGTGCACCGCGACGCAGCCGTCCTTCTGCAGCGTGCGGATGGCGCCGTAGATCGAGCCCGGCTTGACGTTGGCGAGCTCCTCGAGGCGCCAGGTCAGCAGCTCGCGCCGCACGTCGTAACCGTGGACGGGCTGCATGACCCGGATGGCCCCGAGCACGAGCAGGCGGGTGGCGTTCGACACGTTGCTGAGATTAGTCCGGCTTGACTATCGCGGAGCGGCCGGTGGAGAACCAGCGCCTACCCGCGGGCGAGCGCCTCGCAGATCGCGGTGGCCTCGCGCGCGCCCTCGACCACCGCGTCGGCGCAGTGCACCAGCCAGCCGGCGATGCCCTCCGGCGTCCCGGCCCGGTAGCCGGCCAGCGCCGCGTCGTAGTCGGCCCGCAGCTCACGGTGCCCGGCCTCGACGACGACCAGCGACTTCGGGTCCAGGCCGCGCTCGACCAGGGTGAGCCGGACGGCGGCGCGGGCGACCAGGCCGGAGGCCGGGGCGAAGGCGTCCAGGCCGAGCAGCTCGCCGTGCACGATGCCGGCCACCACGACCGCCGGCGCACTCGTGGCGGCGAGCACGCCGGCCAGCGTGTCCAGCCGCTTGGCGGTGCCCGGGCGCGGCCGGCCCAGTTCCTCGGGGCCGGTCAGGTCGGCCGCCGCGAGGGCGTGCAGCCGGGCCAGCGCCTGCCGGGGGGCGCGCGTCCACGTGTCGGCCAGCGCCCCGATCGCAGCCTCGGCGCGCAGCGCGCCCTGCAC
>DASZVW010001093.1:0-2100 GCA_035546895.1 Polyangia bacterium | reverse complement strand
CGACGACAACATCGTGCGACAGTGCCAATACCTCGGAGACGTCACGGGGGCCGCGAATACCACCGAATATGCCCGCAACGACGCGCGCAATCAGGCGGCGGGGTGGGGGGCGACGCACGTCGTGTTCGTGAGCCAGACCTGGTATCAGGCGATGGCGCGCGCCTACCGCTGCCCGGCGCGGGCTCCGGCTCCGGCCCAGGCCCCGGGGGCCGCAGGGAACAGCGATCATGCCGCCAGGGTCCGCACGCGCGAACAAGCAGCCGGCGCCGCGGCGGACGCAGCGTCGGGCGCGCCCGCGGACCAGCACTGAACGCGAGATCGTCGACCCGCACTGTCGACCCGCGCGTGCCAAAGCCCTTCGTGGTGCTGTACCATGCACCTGATGAGGTGACAGAGGAGGGACTTCGATGGCGCAGGGATTCTGGTTCGGCGACCAGCACGGCGGCAGTACCTATGAGGGGGCCATCACGAAGGTGACGCTCGACGGGGCCCAGAACCTGAAGTTCGACTACACCTTTGGGTCTCGGAGCGGCGGCTCCGGCAACTTCAGCGGGCGCATCGAGGGGGACACCCTCACGGGCACCTGGACGGAGCGGTACGACGGCCAGGACCGCGTCGGCGAGGTGGACATGCAGGAGGCGACGGTGACCTCCGCGGCGCTCACGCGCAGGCGGTTCACGGGACGCTACTGGCTGACCAAGCCGCAGCCGTCGCACCCCGACGACGTCGGCAAGTGGACG
This sequence comes from Polyangia bacterium, assembly GCA_035546895.1. Taxonomy (GTDB): domain Bacteria; phylum Myxococcota_A; class Polyangia; order Fen-1088; family Fen-1088; genus JADGRB01. The sequence continues at coordinate 1,360 of DASZVW010001093.1, read as the reverse complement.
ATCGAGTTCGACGTTTAACGCGCGTCTGACCGCCGCCGCGCCACGCGCCAGAGCGTGGCGGCCATGGCGGCGAAGCAGGCGAGGCCCAGCGCCTGGTAGCCCCCGGTCCCCAGCGCGCGCGTGAGGCCCCCCTCGACGGACAGCGCGGCCACGGCGCGCGACCCGCGGTCGGTCACGGTGACGAAGGCGATCGCCACGCCGGCCACGGCGCCGCCGGCGACCAGGCCGGTGGCGAAGAGGTTGCCGGGGCCGAGCTCGGCTTCCTGTGGTGAGGCGGTCTCGCCCCGCCGGCGCGCGGCGCGGTCGACCAGCGCCCGGACCACGCCGCCGACGAAGATCGGCGAGGTGGTCGACAGCGGCAGGTAGGCGCCCACGGCGAACGACAGCGCGCCGACGCCGCAGAGCTCGACGGTGGCGGCCAGCGCGGCGCCCACCATCACGTACTGCCAGTCGAGGTTGAAGGCCAGCAGGCCCTTGATGAGGGTGGCCATCAGCGTCGCCTGGGGCGCGGGGTAGAGGTCGGAGCCGATGAGGTGCTGCGGCGGGCGGTCGAGCACCCGGACGGTGAAGCCGACCACCAGCGTCGCGGTCACCACGCCGATCAACAATCCGATCTGCTGCGCGCGCGGCGTGGCGCCGACCAGGAAGCCGGTCTTGAGGTCCTGCGAGGTGCCGCCGGCGTTGGCGGCGGCGATGCAGACCATCCCCCCTACGCAGAGGGCCATCGGCTGGTAGACGTCGGCGGTCCAGTGCAGCCCCACGAACACCAGGCAGGTCCCCATCAGCGTGGCGATGGTCATCCCCGAGACCGGGTTCGACGAGGAGCCGATGAGGCCCACGATCCGGCTGGCCACGGTGACGAAGAAGAAGCCGAAGACGACGATCAGGAGGCCCAGCAGCAGCTTGCTCCCCGGGCCGGCGCCGGGGACGAACGGCAGGAAGGCCATCACCAGCACCAGGATCGCGGAGCCGACCAGCACCACGGTGATCGGCAGGTCGCGCTCGGTGCGGGCGGTGGTCCGCTCGTGCCGGTGGCGGAGCGCGGCCACGCTCTCCTTGAATGACGAGACGATGGTCGGCAGCGTCTTGAGCAGCGTGATGAAGCCGCCGGCCGCCACCGCGCCGGCGCCGATCTGGCGGACGTACGCGCGGTAGACCGCCGCCGCCGTGTCGGCGAAGGCGTGCGCGGCGGGGTTCCAGCCGCCCGGGCCGCCCGACGTGGCCAGGCTCGGCAGGTAGCCGAGCTTCACCAGCTGCGCGGCAATGGTGTCGGGCGGCGTCACCACCGTGAGGAGCGGGATGAGCCCCAGCCAGGCCAGCACGCCGCCCGCCACCAGCACGCCGGCGATCTGGGGGCCGA
>DASZVW010001092.1:0-9242 GCA_035546895.1 Polyangia bacterium | reverse complement strand
GACGCCGGGGCGGCGACCGGCGTGCTCGGCGCGGTCGCCGGCGCCGCGTGCGAGCGGCCGCCCCCGCCGCGCGCGAAGGCGAGCAAGACGAGCGCCGCCGTCCCGATGGTCGCCGCCGCCCACGACAGCCACCCCGGCCGCGCGCGCGCCGGCGCCGCCGTCTCGATCGCGACGCTGTAGGCGGCGTCGGGCGGCAGCGGCGCCGTCGGCCCGCTCGGCCCGGTCGCCGACCCCGCCCCCGTCGAGGTCTCGGCCGCGCAGGCGGCGAGCAGATCGCTGACCGCCTTGGTGTCCGACGGCTCGCGCGCGTCGAGCTCGGCGCCGAACAGCGCCTGCAGCAGCTCGGGGAGCGTCCGGGTCTGGTAGCGCAGCGACTCCAGCAGGCCGTCGAGGTCGTCGGCCAGCGCCTGCCCCGTCGGGTAGCGCTCGGCCGGATCGCGCGCCAGCGCCTTGGCGACGATCCGATCGAGCTCCGGCGGCACGTCGGGCCGCAGCGTCGACGGCGCGGGGACCTCGAGCTCGACGACGTTCTTCAGCGTCTGGAAGTCGCTCTTGCCACGAAAGAGCTTCTGCCCGGCCAAGAGCTCCCACAGCACCACCCCCAGCGAGAAGAGATCGGAGCGGCCGTCGATCGGCAGGTCCCTGATCCGCTCGGGCGCGATGTACGAGAGCTTCCCCTTGAAGAGGCCCTGCCCGGTCTTCTCCACCTCGGGCTCGCCGATCGCCTTGGCGATGCCGAAGTCGAGCAGCTTCACGCCGCCCGTGCGCAGGCAGATGACGTTGGAGGGGCTGACGTCGCGATGGACCAGGTGGAGGGGGGTGCCGTCGGCGGCGGTCAGCGCGTGCGCGTAGCCGAGCGCCACCGCCACCTCGTGGGCGATGAAGGCGGCCACCCCCACCGGGCAGGGGCGCTCGCGGTGGCGGAGCCGCCGCAGGAGCTCCGAGACGTCGCGCCCGTGCAGGTACTCCATGGCCAGGAAATAGGTGCCGCCGACGCTGCCGAAGTCGAACACCTGCACGATGTTCGGATGGTGGAGGAGCGCGTTGATGCGCGCCTCCTGCACGAACATGTCGACGAAGTACGGCGAGCGCGACCGCTCGGCCAGGATCCGCTTGACCACGAACGTCCGCTGGAACCCCTCGACGCCCGGCATGATGGCGCGGAACACCTCCGCCATCCCGCCCGCGCCGATGCGGTCGAGCAGGACGTAGCGTCCGAATCTCTCTGGTCTGGACTCGATGGTTTCCACGCCCCCTCGCGGCCCTGTTCATCGACGACGGAACGGCGGAATTGAGCGGAGATTCACGGAGCTGCAATTTTCCGCCCGGGACGTTTTCGGGCTTACGGTTCCGGCCGGCAACTTGAAGTCAACCGTGGGCGCGCGCCCGACCTTGTCGCACCCGCCGCACCGACGGGCCGTCGGTTCTCTGACGCGGCGGCCGCGCGCGCCAACACGCAACCTTCTGGTTGCTTTTAAACACGGCGGCGGCTAGCTTCACAGGCAACCAGGAGATTGCACGTGGAAACGAGCCCCGACCGCATCGTGAAGAAGATCCTGCTCCGCGCGCCGCGGGCGCGTGTCTGGACGGCGATCAGCGACGCCCGCCGGTTCGGCGCCTGGTTCGGCGTCGAGCTCGAGGGGCCGTTCGTGGCGGGCGCCCCGCTGGCCGGGCGGATCGTCCCCACCACCGCCGACCCCGAGGTGGCCAGGACGCAGGAGCCCTACCGCGGTGCCCGCTTCGAGATCGTCGTCGAGCGGATCGAGCCGCCGCGCCTGTTCTCCTTCCGCTGGCACCCCTTCGCCGTCGACCCGGGGTGCGACTACCGCGGCGAGCCGATGACGCTGGTGACGTTCGAGCTCGACGAGGCGCCGGGCGGGACGGCGCTGACGCTCACCGAGAGCGGCTTCGACCGCCTGCCGCCCGAGCGGCGCGCCAAGGCCTTCCCCGCCAACGACGGCGGCTGGGCCGCGCAGATGACCCTCCTCGAGAAGTACCTGGCGCATGCGGCCTAGCGGCGCGGCGCCGGTGTTCGCGGCGCTGGGCGACGAGACCCGGCTCGGGCTGGTGGCGCGTCTGAGCGTCGAGGGGCCGCTCTCCATCGTCCGCCTCACCGACGGGGCGCGGATCTCCCGGCAGGCGATCACCAAGCACCTCGGCGCGCTCTCCGCCGCCGGGCTGGTCAAGAGCCGCCGGCGCGGCCGCGAGCGGATCTGGCAGCTCGAGCCGCGGCGCCTCGGCGACGCCCGCGACGTGCTGGACCGGATCTCCGCCGCCTGGGACGACGCGCTCGAGCGCCTGCGCCGGTTCGTCGAGGAAGACTCGTGAGAGCCACGTAAGATGCGCGCATGGGCGCTTACCTGGTGACGACCGATCCCGCGCGCATCGACCGCGACCTCGTCTACGGCTTCCTCGTCGAGTCGTACTGGTCGAAGGGGCTCCCGCGCGCGGTGTTCGAGCGCGCGCTGGCCAACGCGCTCTGCTTCAGCGCCCTCGACGGCGCGCCCGGCGCGCAGGTCGGGTTCGCCCGCGTCGTCACCGACCGCGCCACCTTTGCCTACCTGGCCGACGTGTTCGTCGTCCCGGCCCACCGCGGGCGCGGCGTCTCCAAGTCGATGATGGCGGCGATCGTCGCCCACCCCGAGCTGCAGGGGCTGCGCCGCTGGGTGCTGGCCACCCGCGACGCGCACGGCCTCTACGCCCAATACGGCTTCACGCCGCTGCACCAGCCCGACCGCTTCATGGAGCGCTGGGACCCCGACGTCTACCGCCGCTGACGGCCGCCGGCCCGTCGCGGCCGATCCCGCGGGCAAACCTCTGCCCGCCCGGGTGCAAATTACCGCCGCGACCGATTCGTCACACGCAGAAGGCTAGACAACCGTTCCACGGCTGAGCTAGCTTGCGCGCGCCGGATTTGCGGAAAAACGTCAGCCAGCGTGAGGGAGTCAGCGTGGACAATCGTCTCGGGAAGGCCGTCCGTCTGTGGAGAGCTTCGATCGCCGTCGTTCTCGTCGGAGCCGCGGGGTGCGCCGGGCAGCCGGATCCCGAGGCCGTCTCGACGGCCCGGGGCGCGGTCACCGCGCTCCCCAGCGTCACCACCCAGCACAATGACCTCGGGCGCACCGGCGCCAACCTGAGCGAGGTCATCCTGACGCCCGCGAACGTCACCAAGGGGAAGTTCGGCAAGCTCGGCAAGCTCCTGGTCGACGGGCAGGTGTACGGGCAGCCGCTCTACGTCCCGGGGCTCACCTTCCCCGGGTTCACCGGCGCCCGGAACGCCGTCTTCATCGCCACCGAAAACAACACCGTCTACGCCTTCGACGCCGACAGCTTCCAGAAGCTGTGGTCGCGGACGCTCGAGGCGGCCTGGATGCCGGCCAGCTTCTGCGGCAACTCGGCCCAGCCGTGGGGCATCAACAGCACGCCGGTCATCGATCCCGCCAGCGCGACGATGTACGTGGCCGTCCGGACCGCGACCGCGACCAACGGCGCGCGGCACCTCCTGCACGCGCTCAGCCTGACCGACGGCACGGAGAAGCAGAACGGCCCGCTCGACATGGGCATGACCAGCAGCGGCGCCGTGACCGCGCCGACGCCCACCGGCGGCACCGTGACCTTCGATCCCAACAAGCACCAGAACCGGGTGGCGCTGACCCTGTCGCCGTCGACCCACGTCCTCTCGGTCGGGTTCGGCAGCTACTGCGACCAGGACAGCTTCCACGGCTGGCTGATGCGGTTCGACGTCAGCACCACGTCCATCACCCGCCTGGTCCCCTTCGTCACCACGCCCAACACCAGCCGCGGCGCCCTCTGGCAGGGGGGGAACGGCTTCGCCGACGACGGCACCGGCGCCATCTACATGATGACCGGCAACGGTCCGCTCAAGCCGGCCACCCGCGACAGCTCGGGGACCTCGCTGGGCGACGCCTTCGTCAAGCTGACCGGAACGACGTCCATCACCGCCGCGCCCGTCGTCTCGAGCTGGTTCATGCCCTCGAACTTCGCCGCGCTGGACGACGCCGACCTGGACATCGGCAGCTCGGGGCCGCTGCTGATCCCGGGGACCAGCCTCCTCGCCGGGGCCAGCAAGAACGGCATGCTCTACCTCATCAACAAGGACACCATGGGGAGCTTCAACGCGGCGGGCGACACCAAGGCCGTGCAGGAGCTGCAGATCGCCCCGGGCGGCACGGCGGGACACGTCGTGGGGAGCCCGATCTTCTGGAACCGTCCGTCGGCCGGCATGATGTACATCTGGCCGGGGAACGTGCCGCTCAAGCAGTTCTCGTTCAACGCCACCACCGGGTTCACGCAGGTGAACCAATCGACGGTGAACCCGCAGGGCGACCAGCAGGGCGGCAACCTGTCGCTGTCGGCCAACGGCACGACCGCCGGCACCGGCATCGTCTGGGCCACCCACTCGCAGTCCGGCGGCGGTGGCGGCGGCGCCGCCGTTGCCGGCGCCCTCTACGCCTTCAACGCCGACAACGTCACCACCGAGCTCTGGGACTCGAACATGGTGGCCGGCGACGCGCTGCAGAGCTACGCCAAGTACACCATGCCGACCGTCGTGAACGGCAAGGTCTACGTGCCGACGTTCTCGGGTGAGGTCGACGTCTACGGCCTCTTGCCGGGCGCCGCCGACGGGGGCGTGCGCGACGCGGGCGCGCCGGTGGACGCGGGCGGTCCGGTGGAGCTCACCTGCGCCACCGTCGACGGGGGCGCGGCGCAGCCGACCACCTGGAGCTACGTCTACAACACCTACTTCGCCGGCAACAACACGCCCGACGGCGGTCCCATCACCATCGGGCACTGCGCGGAGTGCCACGTCGCGGGCGGCCGCGGGAGCCCCGCCTTCGTCTCCGGGACCGACAAGGACAGCTTCTACCAGGGGCTGGTGCTCGCCCATCAGATCAACCCCGACGCGGGGGCCAGCCAGCCTTTCGGCGCGCCCAGCACCTCGCCGCTCTACTGGTTCGGCCAGCGGACCAACGGCCTCCTGCTGATGCCCGAGGACGTGCAGCCCAAGGACATCCCGAATTCGCGCGCCATCGCCGCCGTGTGCGGCTGGATCAAGGCGGGCGCCATCGACGACGTCGTCTGTCCGACGGGGCAGACGGCCTGCAACAACGTCTGCTTCGACCTGACCAGCAGCAGCGCCCACTGCGGGAGCTGCACCAACGCCTGCGCCACCGGCTCGACGTGTCTCTCGGGCCTCTGCTGCGCCAGCGGGTTCGTCAACTGCGGCGGGACCTGCGTCAACCTGACCGCCAGCCCGAACTGCGGCGCCTGCGGCACCAGCTGCAGCGCCACCCAGACCTGCACCAACAAGACCTGCCTGGCCAACAACGGCCAGGCCTGCACGAGCGGCCTGCAGTGCGCCTCCGGCGCCTGCGTCGACGGCGTCTGCTGCGGCAGCGCGAGCTGCGGCACCTGCATGGCCTGCAGCAACGCCCGCACCGGCCAGGCCAGCGGGAGCTGCGCGCCGATCCTGACCGGCGGGGCCGACACCCGCTGCACCAAGGCGCCGCCCTGCGGCCTCGACGGCACCTGCAACGGCGCCGGCGCCTGCCGCAACACCGTCTCGGGGACCAACTGCGGCGCGGCGTCGTGCACCACCGGGACCGCGCAGCCGGCCTCCACCTGCAACGGCAGCGGCACCTGCGTCACCCCGGCGCCCAAGGCCTGCACGCCGTTCATCTGCGGGACGACCGCCTGCACGACCACCTGCACCAGCAACGCGGGCTGCGCGACCGGCAATCAATGCAGCGGCGGCGCCTGCGTCGCCTGTCCGGGCGGCGTCTGCTGCGCCTCGGGCCAGGTCAACTGCAGCGGCGTCTGCGTGACCACCACCAGCGACGTCAACAACTGCGGCGGCTGCGCCATCAAGTGCGCCGCGCCGACGGGCGGCACCGTCACCTGCAACGCCAGCGTCTGCACGCCGGCCTGCCCCACCGGCACCACGCTGTGCGGCTCCGCCTGCGTCGCCACCGCCTCCGACGTCAACAACTGCGGCGCCTGCGGCACCAAGTGCACCGCCCCCACCGGCGGCACCACCTCCTGCGCCGCCGGCGTCTGCAAGCCGGCGTGCGGGACCGGCGCCACGCTGTGTGGCACGGCCTGCGTCACCACCAGCACCGACGTCAACAACTGCGGCGGCTGCGGCATCAAGTGCACGGCGGCGACGGGCGGCGCGGCCGCTTGCAGCGCGGGCGCCTGCGTCTCCACCTGCCCCACCGGCACGTCGCTCTGCGCCGGCGCCTGCATCGCCACCACCGCCGACGTCAACAACTGCGGCGGCTGCGGCATCAAGTGCACCGCCCCCACCGGCGGCACCGCCTCCTGCGCCGCCAGCGTCTGCAAGGGCACCTGCCCCACCGGCACCACCCTCTGCGGCTCCGCCTGCGTCGCCACCGCCTCCGACGTCAACAACTGCGGCGCCTGCGGCACCAAGTGCGCCGCCCCCACCGGCGGCACCACCTCCTGCTCGGCCAGCGTCTGCAAGCCCGCCTGCCCCACCGGCACCACCCTCTGCGGCTCCGCCTGCGTCGCCACCGCCTCCGACGTCAACAACTGCGGCGCCTGCGGCGTCGCCTGCGCGGTCGGCGCCAGCTGCAGCGGCGGCGTCTGCAGCGCGGCCGCCTGCACGACGACCAACGCGCTCATCGACAACTTCGAGGACGGCAACAACCAGATCGTCCTGCTCGAGGGGCGCGACGGTCCCGACTACACCTACGCCGACACCACCGGCACCACCATCACGCCGGCGGCGGGGAGCACCTTCGTCTCGGCCACGCCCGGCAACGCCGGCTCGACGCGCGCGGCGCACTTCAACGGCAAGCTCTCCACCGCCGCCACCGTCTGGGCGGGGTTCGGCATGGACTTCCTCGCGCCGAAGGGGCTCTACAACGCCTCCAAGTACGCCGGGATCTCGTTCTACGCCAAGCTCGGCTCCTCGACGGCCAGCAGCGCCGTGCGGGTGAAGCTCCCCGATCGCAACACCGACCCCACCGGCGGCGTCTGCACCCAGTGCTCGAACGACTTCGGCGCCGACCTGACGCTGACCACCACCTGGACGAAGTACACCATCCTGTTCGCCAACATGACCCAGCAGGCGGGCTGGGGCGCGCCGCGCCCGGCCGCGATCGATCCGACCGGGGTGGTGGCGGTCCAGTTCCAGGTGACCGCCCCGGGCGCGACCTACGACATCTGGGTCGACGACGTGACGTTCACCTGCAACTAGACGCCGCCCGCGGCAGGCGCCCGCTCAGCACGGGACCAGGTCGACGCGGACGAACGAGGCCGACTGCGCGGCGACCGCCGCCTCGGTCGCCCGCAGGAGGTGCTTGAGCGCGCGCCCGTCCAGCCGGTCGTCGACCGCCACGCGCGCCAGCACCCAGAGGCGCCGCGGCCCCAGGAACGTCACCCACAGCTCGCGCACCCCCACCACGCCCGGCTGCCCCGCGATCAACCGCCGGAGCCCGTCGCGGACCGCCGCCGAGGCCTGCCGCCCGACCAGGAAGTCGCGGTTGCGGCGGGTGAGGTCGAGCGCCACCACCGTCAGGAAGAGGCCGATCACCAGCGCCGCCGCGGCGTCGGGGGCCGCCAGCCCGGTCAGCCGGTCGAGGACGATCCCGGCCAAGGCGACCAGGTTCCCCACCATGGCCACCGCGTCCTCGGCGAACACCGCGCGCCCCACCGGATCGGAGCTGCGGTCGAAGTGCTCGCGGAAGGCGAGCTTCAGCGTCGCCGCCTCCTTCTTGAGCTGCCGGGTGGCGCGCATCAGCGAGAGGCCGTCGAGGCAGAACGAGACGCCGAGGACCACGTAGGCCGCCACCGGCGAGGCGATCCGCACCGGGTGCATCAGCTCGAGCAACCCCTGGCGCACGGCGAGCAGGCCGCCGGTCAGGAACATCCCCAGCGCGGCCAGCAGCGCCCAGAAGTAGGCCTCGCGCCCGTGCCCGAGCGGGTGCGCGGCGTCGGCCGGCCGCCGGGCCCGCCGATCGGCCAACAGCAGCAGGACCTGGTTCCCGGTGTCGGCGGTGGCGTGCAGCGCCTCGGCCAGCATGGCGGTCGAGTGGGTCAGCGCGGCGGCGACGAACTTGGCGGCCGAGACGCCCGCGTTGGCGAGCAGCGCGACGATCACCGTCCGCAGCGACTCCCCCTCGGCGAGCGGCGGCTCCCGCCCGTCGTCCCGGCGCCCTGGCATGGGCCGTTGAAGCTGGGGCCGCCCGCCGCCGAGGCAACGCCGGCGCGCCCCGCGATCCGGGGTCGGACCTGAGGACGCCACTCCCGTCGACGTTTTGGACAACAGTGATATAGGACACAAATGCCCAGCGTCCTCATCGAGGTCCGGAAGAGCTACCCACGCGAGGTGGAGATGGCGATCATGGATGCCGTCCACACGGCGCTGCGCTCGGCGTTCCGGATCCTGCCGAGCGATCGGAACGTGCGGCTGGTGGTCCACGAGCCGCACCGGTTCTCCTGCCCGCCCGATCGCCAGCAGCCGGACCTCTACACGCACGTCACCATCGACGCCTTCGCCGGCCGCTCGGTGGAGGCGAAGCGCGCGCTCTACCGGACCATCGTCGCCAACCTGCAGCCGCTCGGCATCCCGCGCGACCACGTGAAGATCCTCCTGCGCGAGTCTTCGCTCGAGAACTGGGGGATCCGCGGCGGCCAGGCGGCCTGCGACGTCGAGCTCGGCTTCGAAGTCGACGTCTGATTCGATCGATTGGTTTCAACCGCTACGCCGGCCGCCGGCACCGTACGGCTGAAACATGAAAACGACTTTGCTTGGCTTGTTGATCGCCGGCGCGCTCGCGGCGGCCGGCTGCGGCTCCTCGGGATCGAGCGGCGGCACCGGCGGCACGACCGGCACCGGCACGACGTACACGCTGACGGTCACCAACTATCTCGGCTGGTGCGACCTCACCGAGAACGGCACCGCCTACCCCGCCGGCGCGCCGGCCGCGATGAGCTTCCCGGCCGGCACGGTCGTCGACCTGACCGCCGCCCCCAACTCGATCTTCGTGTGGGGCTTCTGGACGGGCACCGACGGTGACACCGGCGCCGCGCACGACACCAGCATGGCCACCACCGTGACCATGACCGCCGACAAGACCGTCGCGGCCTGCTGCCCCGAGCCCCCCTCCACGACCTGCCCGTGAGCGTGACCATGAAGCTCACCTCGCTCGCGATCCTGGGTCTCTCCTTCTCCCTCGCCCTCGCGGTTGGGTGCA
>DASZVW010001091.1:0-5087 GCA_035546895.1 Polyangia bacterium | reverse complement strand
TGGTCCCGCTCTGGGCGAGCTTCTCGATCCGCTCGCGTGAGTCCTTGGCGAACTGCGTGCCCGGGTAGAGCTTGATGATGTTGTTGTAGAGGAGGAGCGCCTTCTGGTTGTCACCGGCCAGCCGGAACGACTGCGCGGCGTTGAAGAGGATCGCGGGGTCCTGCTTCAGCTTGAAGGCCTCCTCGTACTCGACCGCGGCTTCGTGATACTCGCCGACGGCGAAGTGGGCGGTGGCCTTCTGGTAGTGGGCCTTGGCGTCTTCCTGGGCGTGCGCCGCCACGGAGACCAACAGGAGGGCGATTGCGGGAATCCACGCAATCCGCCTCGACCACGGGCTCCAAGCGCGCTCAGACACGGGCATCTCCAGTGGGCAGATGCCGCGACTCTATCCGAAAACGGCAGGGCTAGAAAGAGCGCGGAGTCGGGGCCGCCCCCGATGACGGGCTTGGCCGCTCAGTGGGCGTGCTTCTTGAGCACGCCCCAGCGGCCGCTGCGGCTCGGGGGCTCGGCGGCGGCCGCCGTGTGGTGCGGAGCGGCCGACTCCCACTTCGACTCCGGCTTGTGGGTCTCGCGAGAGGCCACCGCGGTGCGCGCCGGGACGTGCGTCTCGCCGCCCTCGGTGAACGGGTCCTTCCATTTCGGCTTGGCGGCAGGCGTCGCCCGGCGGGTGCCGGTCGTCTTGGCGTTGTCGTTCGCCTCGTCGCCGCCACGCCCCGATCGGCTCGAGGCCGGGGCCCGGCGCCGGACCGGCGCGAAGTCGTCGAGGGCGTCGGCGCCGCTGTCGTCGTGCCGGGCCGCCACGTTCTTCTTCGGCCGGCTGCTGTCGGCGAACGGATCGTCCCAGCTCCCCGACGGCGCGGAGCTCGCCTGCCGGCGGTTGGCCGAGGCGCGGTTGTTGGCGTAGCTGGTGGTGCGGGCCGGCGGCGGCGCGGCGACGGTGTGGTGCGCGGCCGGGACCGCGTGCCCGGTGTTGGCCGCGCCCTGGACGACGTGGATGATCCCGTCGTCCTTCTTCGGCTGCTGCCGGACGGCGATCGGCGCCTCCACCGGCGTCGATTCAATCTCGGGCTTCTCCCACTCCGGCGTGTCGTGCTTGACGTGCGTCGGGACCACCGGTTTCGGCTTGGCCGCCAGCAGCGCGTCGACGTCGTCCTTCTTCCCCTTCTTGGGGGCGGCCGGCTTGTCGGTGGCCAGGAGGTCGTCGAGCGCCTTGTCGTCGGCGGTCGAGGCCCGGTGCTTCTTCGCGCCGCCGTCGTCCTTCAGCAGCTTGTCGATGAACTTGTCGTCGCCGTGCTTCACGGGCGGCGGGGGCGCGGCCGCCGCGGCGGTCTCGAGCTTGGGCGAGACCTCGCTGCTCTTGCCGTTCCTGGCTTTGTTCCCCTGGCCCGAGTCCTCGTCGGGCAGCGTCGGCAGCGCGACGTCGCCACCCCGCTTGGCGGTCTTGGGCGCGGCGTCGGCCTTCTCCTTCTCGCGGGCGGCCTGCGCGTCGGCCTTCTCCTTCTCGCGGGCGGCCTTCTCGGCGGCGGCCTTGTTGATGGCCTGGGCGCGCGCGATCTTCTCGAGCTCGGCGCGCTTGTCATCGGGGCCCATCACGGAGTCTTCCCATTGCAGCTGCTTGTCGATGACCTTGTCGTCGCTGTCGCTGGTGCTCTTCTTCTTGCTCTTCGGATCAGCGGCCCGCGCGGGCACGGACCATGTACCGATGAGAAACGTGCCGGCGAGCGCGGCGCAAACGAACAACCTGGACCGCATCGGGAACAACCTCCACGTGGGGGTGGGGGAGATACGAGCCTCTATTATCGGCGCCTGTCGTTATTTGACAAGCGCCTTTTCGCGCATTTTCACCGCAATCCACCGACGTTGGGCGCCTTTGAACGTCGACGTAGGTGGATGTGGTTTCTGTGATGCGTGAAGCGGGCCCCGCGGCCGGCGCGGGGTTAGGGGTGAACGACGATCCCGGACGCCACGACCTTGACGGTCTCGCCGCTGATGTCGACCGCGATCTCCATCTCCCCCTCGGCGCGGACGCGGGCGAGGCCCAGGCGGGAGACGGCCCCCACGCGGGCGTTCCGGCGCATCAGCGTGAAGTAGTGGGCCATGGCGTCGGTCTCGGCGTTCATCTCGGCGTAGCAGGCGCCCAGGGTGTCGATGTGCTCGCGGGTCGAGTTGTTGGTCACCACCACCCGCACCACCGCGTCCTCGCCGCGCGGCGAGACCTGGACCTCCAGCCGGGCTTTCCCGTCGGAGGCGTACTTGGCGGCGTTCTCGAGCAGCTCGTGCGCCGTCATCGCCACCCGGAACACGGCGTCCTCGTCCTCCAGCACCGGGGCCAGCTTGGCCTCCAGCAGCCGCCGCGTCGGCGAGACGATCGCCGGGGAGACCGTGAGGGGGAGATCGAGGTGCAGCGGCGTCACGGGCGGATACCTTTGAGTAACATCAAGCGCGCCCCTTGGCGAGCGTAGCCTCGCACTGTCCGGGCCGGCGCTCAAATCTTCCCTCAAATCGGCGCTTCGACCCGTCGATGTAGGAGGCCCGCAGGCCTCGATGTCGACCGGAGCCGGAGCCCAGCCCCCCCCGCCCGCCGAACAGCCGCCGGCGCCGCTCGCCCGTGGCGCCACGATCGGCCGCTACGTGGTGCTCGGCATGGTGGGGCGGGGCGGGATGGGCGAGGTCTACGCCGCCTACGACCCCGAGCTCGATCGCAAGGTGGCGGTCAAGCTCCTGCGGGTCAAGCCGGGGAACGGCGTCTCGCTGCTCGAGGGACGGCAGCGGACGCTGCGCGAGGCGCAGGCGATCGCGCGCCTGTCGCACGCCAACGTGGTCGTCGTCTACGACGTGGGGACCTTCCGCGACCAGGTCTTCATCGCGATGGAGTTCGTCGACGGGAACACCGTCACCTACTGGCTGCAGGCGCAGCCGCGGAGCTGGCAGGAGGTGCTGCGGGTCTTCCTGGCCGCCGGCCGCGGGCTCGAGGCCGCGCACGAGAAGGGGCTGGTCCACCGCGACTTCAAGCCCGACAACGTGATGGTGGGGCGCGACGGCGAGGTGCGGGTCATGGACTTCGGCCTCGCGCGCCAGGTGACGGAGAAGCCGGCCGGCGAGCGGACCGCGCCCGACAAGCCGGCGCCCGCCGCGCCCGATTCGGGGCCGGCCCGCGACCCGATGGAGACCGTCATCCTCAACGGGCCGGCCGGCGCGGTGAGCGCGCCGCTGGCGGTGCCCGCCCCCAACGAGCCCACCTCGGGGATGTTCGATCTCCAGCTCACGCGGACCGGCGCCATGATGGGGACGCCGGCCTACATGGCGCCCGAGCAGTTCCTGGGGACCGCCACCGACGCCCGGACCGACCAGTTCAGCTTCTGCGTCGCGCTCTACGAGGCGCTCTACGGCGAGCGGCCCTTCACCGGCAACACCATGTTCGCGCTGACCACGGCGGTCGTGCAGGGGCAGGTCCGGGAGGCGCCGCAGAGCTCGAAGGTGCCGCTGTGGCTGCGCAAGGTGCTGCTGCGCGGGCTGCGCCCGCAGGCCGAGGATCGCTATCCGTCGATGCGCGCGCTCCGCGAGGCGCTGGGGCGGAACCCGAACGCGGCCCGCCGCCGCTTCCTGGTGGCGGCCGGGGTGGCGCTCCTGCCGGTGGCGCTCACCGTCGGCGTCCACCAGAGCCTGGCCAACCACAAGTCGATCTGCGGCGCCGGCCCGGCGCGCCGCCGCCGGCGCGCCAGGCCGGCATCCACGCCGCCTTCCTGCGCACCGGCAAGAGCTACGCGAACGAGGTCTACGCCACGGTCAGCCGCATCCTGACCGGCTACGCGCAGGGGTGGGCCCGGATGTACCGCGAGGCTTGCGAGGCGACCTCCGAGCGCGGCGAGCAGTCGGCCGAGGTGCTCGACCTGCGCATGTCGTGCCTGCAGGAGCGCCTCGGCGGGCTGCGCGCGCTCACGCAGGTCTACGCGTCGGCCACCGGCGAGGTCGTCGAGAACGCGGTCAGCGCGGCCAACAACCTGGGGTCGCTCGACCGCTGCGCCGACGTCCCGTTGCTCCGCTCGGTGGTGCGCCCGCCCGAGGAACCGAAGACGCGCGCGCGGGTCGCCGAGCTGCGCCGGCAGCTCGCGGGGCAGAAGGCGCTGGTCGACGCCGGCCGTTACCGCGACGGGCTCAAGAGCGTGCCGCGGCTGGTGACCGAGGCGCGCGCCATCGGCTACCAGCCGCTGATGGCGGAGACGCTGGCGGTGGCCGGGCGGACCTACCTCGAGTTGAACGACTCCCGGCACGCCGAGGACGCGCTGCTCGACTCCTACCTGGCGGCCGACGCCTCCCGCGACGACGAGGTGCGCGCCGAGGACGCCGTCTACCTGGTCTGGGTGGTGGGATACGAGGAGGGGCGCATTCCGGACGCGCAGCGCTGGGCCCGGAACGCCGACGCGATCCTGAAGCGGTTGGGCGGGCACGATCTCCTGCGGGCCTGGCTCCTCAACAACCGGGGCGCCCTGTTCGAGCTGCGCGGCGAACGGGGAGAGGCGCTGCAGGTGCACCAGGAGGCCCTGGCGCTCAAGGAGCGGGCGCTCGGGCGCGATCACCCCGACGTCGGCATCTCCGAGGGGAACGTGGCGGAGGTGCTGACCGCGCTCGGCCGCAACCAGGAGGCGCTCGAGCACGTCGATCGGTCGATCGCGATCCTGGAGAACGGGCTCGGCGCCGGGCACCCCACCATGGCCGCGGAGCTCAACAACCGGGGCGAGATCCTGAACGCGCTCGGCCGTTCGCGGGAGGCGCGCGCCTCGTTCGAGAAGGCGCGCATCATCTGGGAGCGCGAGCTGGGGCTCGACAACCGCAACCTGGCCTACGCGCTCACCGGGATCGGGCTCAGCTACCTCGCCGAGGCGGACCCGGCCAGCGCGGTGGTGCCGCTCGAGCGCGCCTTCAAGATCCGCGAGGCGCAGGAGACCGATCCCGCGCGGCGCGCGGAGACGCGCTTCGCGCTGGCCCGGGCGCTGTGGGAGTCCGGGCGGGACCACCAGCGCGCCCGCGCGCTCGCCGAGCAGGCCCGCGCCTCCTACACCCAGGCGGAGGTGAAAGCGAAGCGCGCC
>DASZVW010001090.1:0-2092 GCA_035546895.1 Polyangia bacterium | reverse complement strand
AGACGACCGCGCCGCGCGGCGCGCCCTTCCGCTTCGCCGTCTACGGCGACATGCGCTACCCGGGGCACGCGGCGCACCGGGCGGTCGTCGAGGCGCTGGTGCGCGAGGCGCCGCCGCTGATCCTCAACACCGGCGACCTGACCGACCTCGGCAGCGAGGAGTCGAACTGGCAGAAGTACTTCGAGATCACCGCGCCGATGGGGGCGATCGCGCCGGTGGTCCCCGCGCTCGGCAACCACGACGCCGAACGGCGCGGCGCCGGGGCGCCGATCGCCTGGTCGCTGTTCGGCGTCCCGCCCAAGGGGCCGCCGGGCTGGACCTCGTTCGATCTCGGCGGCGTCCACTTCGTGATCCTGTCGACCAACGAGATGCGCAACCTGGCGCAGGTGGCCTGGCTGCGCGACGACCTCGCCGCCGCCCGCCGCCGCCACGTGCGCGCCATCTTCGCCTTCTGCCACGAGGGGCCCTGGTCGCACGGACTCCACGGCGGCGATCCGCTCATGGCGCACACCTACGCGCCGGTGCTGGCGGCGGCGCACGTCGACGTGCTGTTCTCCGGCCACGACCACATCTACGAGCGCGGCCTGGGGACCACGCCCGAGGGGAAGCTGACCTACGTCGTCAGCGGCGGCGGCGGCGCGCCGCTCTATAACCCGCGCTGCTGGGCGGTGACGGGGCCGCCGCCGGTCGGTGTGCCGGGGCCGCTGCCGGCCTGCCCGGCGAACGTGGCGGCGCTGACCAACACCTACCATTACCTCATGGTCGAGGTGTCCGCCCGGGGGATCACGCTCTGCCCGCGCCACCCGGACGGCAGCCCGGTGGAGGCCTGCGTCGAGCTGCCGGCGCGGCGGGAGCACGGATCGCGTTGATGCCCCGGTCGGGCGCGGGTAGCATTCGCGCCGTGGCCAGCAGCTCGCGACGCGATCCGGTCATCCCGACGGCCGACGGCGGCCTGCACGTCCTCGCCTGGGAAGACGTCTCGTTCGAGGTCGACGCCCGCACCGGCGGGCGGGTGACGGCGCTGCGGCTCGGCGGGCGCAACCTGCTGACCGGCCCGGAGATCGACCCCGGCAACTTCGGGTCGACGTTCTGGACCAGCCCGCAGAGCGCCTGGGGCTGGCCGCCGGTCCCCGAGGTCGACCACGTCGCCTACCGCGCCGCCATCGAGGGCGACGCCATCGTGATGCGCAGCGCGCGCAGCGCCAGCCTGGGCGTGGAGATCGAGAAGCGCTTCACCGCCGATCGCGCGCGCGGCGCGGTGACGTTCGAGTACCGGATCCACAACCTGGCGGCGGCGCCGCTGCGGACGGCCCCCTGGCAGATCACGCGCGTGGGGCCCGGCGGGCTCACGTTCTACCCGTCGGGGGAGGGGAGCTTCCCGCCTTCGAACCTCGGCGTGCAGGACGCGCTGGGCGCCACCTGGTACGACTACGACCGGGCGGCGATCACCGACCATCAGAAGCACTTCGCCGACGGGCGCGAGGGGTGGCTGGCCCACGTCGACCGCGACGCCCTCCTGGTGAAGACCTTCCCGGCGGTGCCGCGCGCGGCGCACGCGCCGGGCGAGGCGCAGATCGAGATCTACGCCAGCCCCGCGCACACCTACGTCGAAGTCGAGGCGCAGGGGGCGTACGAGACGATCGAGCCGGGCGGGGCGCTCGGCTGGCAGGTGATCTGGCTGGCGCGCCGGCTGCCGCCCAAGCTGCCGGTGGCCGTCGGCAGCGCGGCGCTGCTGGCCCACGTCCGCGCGCTGGTGGCCGCCGACGCCGCGGCGAGGTGACGGTGCCCTTCGCGCGGCGGTTCCTGCGCGAGCTGCCGTTCGGGACCTGCGTGGGCGTCGCGCTCCCCGAGACGCCCGCCTTCGAGCTGCCGCCCGAGCTCCACCCGGAGGAGGCGGCGTTCGCGCGCGCGCTGCCGGAGGGGACGCGCGCCGGGTGGGTCGGGGGCCGCGTGGCGCTGCGGGCGGCGCTGGCGGCGATCGGCGTCGCGGCGCCCGAGCCTCTCCTGGCCACGCCGCGCGGGGCGCCGCGCCTGCCGGCGGGCGCCGTGGGGTCGGTGAGCCACAAGCGGACCATAGCCGTCGCGCTGGCCG
>DASZVW010001089.1:0-6714 GCA_035546895.1 Polyangia bacterium | reverse complement strand
CTCGTCGCGGCGCCGCAGCTCGTCCGGGTGCAGCGTCACCGCGTCGCGCAGCTCCTCGAACGGCCGGCGGAACGACTCGTCGAGCGTGATCTCGTTCTTCACGTCGGAGGCCGCCTTGCGGATGTCGCGGATGACCTTCCCGAGCTTGGTCGCCAAGTCGGGGAGCTGCTTGGGACCGAGGAAGATCAGGGCGAGCAGCAAAATGACGGTGATCTCGCCCGCGCCGAGGTTGAACACGCCCGAAATTTAACTCCATCAACCCGCAAGAAACAATGCGCGGGCGCGATTTTACCCGCGCGCGAACAGATCGATCTGCCGGGGCGACCCGATCCGGTAGGCGTCGAGCCCCCGCCCGCGCAAGAGCTCGGCGAGGTCGTCGTCGGGCGCGCCGGCGAGCGCCACCTCGGCGGCGCCCGTCACCTCGACGTAACGGACCAGCGCGGCGAGATCGGCGCCGAACGGGAACACCAGCCGCTCGGCGCCCGGCGGTCCCAGATCCGCGACCGCGGCCCGCGGCGAGACGACGACCGCGCGGCGCGCCCGCACCTGCCCGGGGACCGGCGCGCGCGCCTCGGCCGGCCAGAGCAGCGCCTCGTCCTCCGCGAGGCGCCCGGCGAAGCGCTGGATCGCCGGATACGCGGCGCCGGCGTCGGCGCGGCGGTGGGCGGCGACGGCGTCGAGGATCCCGCGGTGCGCCCGCAGCGGGAGACCGGCCGCGGCCAGCACGCGCGCCACCGCGGGCGCCAGCGCGAGCGGCTCGACGAACACCGCCGGCGCCGCGCCGGCGCTTCCGTCGCCGGCGAGCCGGCGCAGGCGCTCCTCCGCCGCCGCCCGTTCCGGAAATACGATCCCGCGCCCGGCGGTGCGGGCGTCGAGGCAGAGGGCGTCGGCCGCGCGCACCTCGGCCGCCGCGCCGGCCCCGATCGGGCCCGCGTAGACGATCCGCCGGCCCCCCCGCTCGCAGAGCAGCGAGGCCGCGCCCGGCTGGTACCCCGAGGGGAACATCTCGAGCCGCAGCTCGCCGAGCGTGAACGGCCGCCCGAAGGGGGCCAGCAGCGCCCGGGCGCGCAGGCGCTCGCCGACGGGGCCCAGCAGCGCCAGCGTCGCCTCGCTGGTCAGGATCTGCCGCCGGGCGCCGCCGACGCGGGGCAGCGCCCGCTTCCGGTGCGCGCCGAACACCGCCGCGTGCGAGAGGAAGACGAGATCGCCGCCGGCCGCCGCGTCGCAGGCGACGACGGTGCCGGCGAGGCGAACGCCGGCGCGGTAGACGAAGGCGCGCGCGCTGTTCCGGGGGCTGGGCATCTGGACGTCGGCGGCAGGCACTATATGTTGCTCGGGCCCGAACCGGACCTGTAAGCTCGGGCGAGATGAGCGACGCCAGCCCCCGGTTCCGGCAAGACCTGACGGCGGCCCCGGCGGAGGCGGACGGCGTCGCCTGCGTCGACGTGAGCGATCCGAAGACCGGCGCCAACTTCCGCCTCTACGACTTCGAGTACCAGCTGGCGCTGCAGCTCAACGGCCAGCCGGTCGCGCAGGTGACCGACTGGGCCTCGCGCACCTACGGCGCCGATCTCACCGCCGACGGCATCCGGGAGTTCGCCAGCCGGCTCAAGGAGCTCGGCTTCCTGGAGCTGGATCCGGACGCCACGGCCGAGAGGCCGCTCTCGTTCGCGGCGGCGGCGGCGACCGCGCCGGCCGAAGAATCGACCGAGAACGCGGCCGACGAGTGGATGTCGCCGCAGGGGGCGAAGACCGCCACCTACGTCCCCGACGCGGCGATGCTCGACAGCCCCCCGGAGCTGACGCCGGTGGCGCCGCCCGACCTCGGCGGGTTCGGCCTGGGGCGGGCCACGGGCCGCGAAGCGACGCCCGCGCCGGTGAACGCCGCCCCCACCGCCCCCGCGATCGTCGAGCTCCCCAGCGACGCGCTCGACTCCGAACCGGCGCCGGCGGCCGCGCTCGAGCCGGCGCCGCCCGCGGGCCTGCCGCCGCCCGCCAAGCCGGAGCCGAAGCCGAGCTGGGCGGCCGATCTCGACGGCGCGCTGCAATCGACGGACTCGCCCCCCGCGGTCAAGCCGCCGCCGGCCCACAGCGAGCCGGCCCCGCCGGTGCTGCCGGTGAGCGCCGCCGCGCCCCCGCCCGGGCTCTCCGAGCGGCGCCAGCCGCCCGCGCCCGAGGCGGTGGTGATGTCCAGCTTCTCCAACGACGCCAAGCGCGCGCCGGCGCGCCGCGCGCGGTCCGGTCGCACGGCCGGGCTCGTGGCGGTGGCGGTGCTGGCCGCCGCGGCCGCCGTCGGCTACTGGGTCTGGAGCCACCGGCAGGCGCCGGCCGCGCCGCAGGCGCTGCGCGTGCGGGCGGTGACCCCGGCGCCCACCGCGGTCTACCGCTGGTTCTCGGGGCGCGGCGAGGTCACCGATTACGAGACCACGCCGGTGGCCTTCGCCAACCCGGGGCGCCTCGCCGAGCTCCTCCCCGCGGGGACCGAAGTGGCGGCCGGCGACGTGATCGGCAAGCTGCAGGGGGCGTCGGGGATGGAGGCGCTGCTGGCCCACGACCGCTCGCGCGTCGGCTTCTACAAGCAGCTCCGCGACAGCATGCGCGCCGCGGGCAACGCCCCCGAGCTGCGCCTCGCCGAGGCGCACCTGGCCGAGAAGCAGAAGCTGGTCGACCTGGCGCTGGCGGGGCTGGCCAAGTACACCGTCGTCGCCGGCGAGCCGGGCGAGGTGGTGGAGACGCTGGCCACCATCGGCGCGCAGGTCGCGCCCGGGGTCCCGGTCGCGCGCCTCAAGGGGCGCCTGCTGCACGGGGCGTTCGAGCTCGACGCGCAGGACCGGGCGGCGCTGGGCCGGCTCGACTTCTGCCGGATCGAGGTGATCGGGCTCGGGCCGCACGCCGCCAACGATCCACCGCCGCGCCGGACGCCGGCGACGGCCGCCGATTCGAGCCCGCTCGACGCGCCGGTCCCGCGCTTCCTCGACTGCAAGCCGCCGGGCGGCGCCGCGGGCGAGGCGAGCAAGGTCGAGATCCCGCTGCCGGGCGACGTCGGGCTGGTGTCGGGGCAACCGTTGCGGCTGGCGCGGCGGCGGTACGACGCGGTCTTCCCGGTGCCGGCCTCGGCGCTGGTGGCGGACGGCGATCGGAAGGCGGTCTGGATCGCGGGGCGCGACGGCGCCGCCGAGCTGCGGGGGGTGACGGTGGCGGACGTGGGAGACGACGCGCTGGTGAGCGAGGGGCTGCGGGTGGGGGATCGGGTGATCGTCGATCCACCGAGCGATCTGCGGCCGGGCGCGCGGGTCGAGCTGGCGCCCTAGACTGGCCGACACGTCGCTCGGCTCCGCTCGGCTCTCGGGCGAGGGCCGGATTGCAAACATAGCGAAGCGCTCCCTGCGGAGAAGCGCGGGTCAGATCCCGATGCGGTGGAGGGTGAGGAGGGGGGCGGCGGGGGGGCGGGGGCGGGTGAGATCGATGGTGCAGTCGAGGGACCAGTCTTCGTCCCCCTCGCCGTCGACGAGGACCTGCTGGGCGCGCCACTTTCCGGGCTCGAGCTCGTCGAGGCGGGTGCGGTCGGGGCGGCGGGCGTCGGGGGTGGTGAGCAGCGTCGGGTGCGCGGCCCAGAAGGGGGCCATCGCCTCGGCGAGGCGGTCGGCGGTCCAGGGCTCGCCGTCGCCGGGGGCGCAGAGGCGCGCGGCGGCGGCGTGGTCGCGGCGGGCGAGCGCGGCGACCAGCTTGTGCAGCTCGGCGCGGATGGCGGCCACGGTGGCGCGGCGCTCGGCCGCCGGATCGACGGGCGCGGCGGCGCGCGCGGCCGGGCGCGCCGGGCGCCGGGTCGGATCGGCCAGCGCCTCCCACTCCTCGAGCAGGCTGGAGTCGACCTCGCGCAGGAGCGCCCGCAGGTGCGCGATCACGTCGAGCACCTCGTCGGTGCGCGCGGCGACGGGGACGGTCTGCTCGAGCGTCTTCCAGACCTGCGAGAGATAGCGGAGCAGGACCCCCTCGCTCCGCTCGAGCCCCAGCGACCGCACGTAGTCGTTGAAGGCGGTGAACCCCTCGTACATCTCGCGGGCGATCGACTTGGGGTGGACGTTGGCCTCGCCGACCCAGGGGTGGCGCTCGGCGAAGTCGTTGAAGGTGGCGTAGATGAAGTCGCGGTTCGGCTTCGGCCACTCGAGCTCCTCGAGCCGCGCGATCCGGTCCTCGTACTCGACGCCGGCCGCCTTCATCGCGGCCATCGCCTCGGTCTTCACCCGATCGAGCTGCTTGCGGAGGACGGCGTCCGGGTCGTCGCAGATCGCCTCCACCAGCGTCAGCACGTCGAGCGCATAGACCGGCGAGGCGCGGTCGAGCACCGCCAGCGCCTCCAGCAGGTAGAGCGACAGCGTCTGGTTGAGGGAGAAGTCGCGCTGCAGCTCGGGGCTCACCTCGACGAAGCGGCCGCGCGCCTGCTCGCCGGTGACGACGTCGACCAGGCCCGCGCGCCGCAGCGTCCGGAAGTAGGCCGCCGCGCGCCGCCGCTCGTTCCGCTTGTCGCGCGGCCCGCCGTGCGAGCGGCCGATGATCTCCACCAGCCGCCGGTAGCCGCCCCCCGGCGCGCGCGACTGCAGGCAGTTGAGCAACATCCCGTGCGTCACCTCGAACCGCGAGGCCAGCGGCTCCGGCGTGCCGTTCAGGAGCCGCTCGAAGGTCCCCTTGTCCCAGTGGACGAACCCTTTCTGGGGTGGCTTCTGCATCACCACCTTCTTGCCGGCCGCCTGCTTGGCGGCGAGCCGCCGGTTCTCGATCACGTGCGCGGGCGCCTGGGCGACCACGAAGCCGCGCTCGTCGAACCCCTTGCGCCCGGCGCGCCCGGCGATCTGCAGGAAGTCGCGCACCCCGAGGATGGCGGTCTTCTCGCCGTCGAACTTGCAGAGCTGCGTGAACAGCACCGTGCGGAGCGGGACGTTGACCCCCACGCCCAGCGTGTCGGTGCCGCTCACCACCTTGAGGAGCCCCTGCTGCGCGAGCCGCTCGACGAGCAGGCGGTAGCGCGGCAGCAGGCCGGCGTGGTGGATGCCGATCCCGTGGCGCAGGAAGCGCTGGAGCTCCTTGCCGTACGGCGTGTCGAAGCCGGCGTCGGCGAGCGCGTCGCGCAGCGCCTCCTTGTCGGCCTTCGACGAGACGTCGACGCTCATCAGGTTCTGCGCCTCCTCGGCGGCCCCCCGCTGCGTGAAGTTGACCAGGTAGATCGGCGCCCGCCCCTGCGTGACCAGCTCGGCGATCGTCTCGTGCAGCGGCGACTCCTTGTACTCGAACTCCAGCGGCACCGGCCGCTCCCGCCCGCGCACCACCGCCGCCTCGCGCCCGGTCAGCGCCGCGAGCCCGTCGGTGATGACGTGCAGGTCGCCGAGCGTCGCCGACATCAGCAGGAACGTCGTCCGCGGCAGGCAGAGGAGCGGGATCTGCCAGGCCATGCCGCGCTCGCGGTCGGCGTAGTAGTGGAACTCGTCCATCACCACGTAGTCGGCGCGCGCGGCGGCGTCGCGCAACGCCATGTTGGCCAGTATCTCGGCGGTGCAGCAGACGATCGGCGCCTCGCGGTTGACGCTGGCGTCGCCGGTCAGCATGCCGACCCGCTCGGCGCCGAACAGCCGGCAGAGGTCGAAGAACTTCTCGTTGACCAGCGCCTTGACGGGCGAGGTGTAGAACGACGTCTTTCCCTCGGCGAGCCCCTTGAAGTGCAGCGCCGCCGCCACCAGCGACTTCCCCGAGCCGGTGGGCGTGTTGAGCACCACGTGCTTGCCCGACATCAGCTCCAAGAGCGCCTCCTCCTGCGCCGGGTAGAGCGAGAGCCCCGACGAGGTCGCGTAGGAGACGAACCGGGACAGGAGGTCGCCGGGATCGGCGCCCGCGGCCGGCAGCAGCGCGGCGAGAGGCGGCGCCGCCGGCGCGGTCGGCGCGCTGGGCGGGGCGGTCGGTTCGGCGGCGGTGGTCATCGGACGCGCCCGGCGGGCGCCGCCTCAGTCTGCATCAGAAACGTCGGCCTGCGATCCCCCGTCGGCGATTTCGGCGCAGGGCGGGTTGGGCGCCCCCGGCGAGCCGTAGCCGCCGCCGGTGCCGAACGGCGCCTCGGCGGCGCAGGAGGCCCCGGTGACCGGATCGACGATCAGGGCGTGCCCGGCGTCGGCGTCGGGGAGGCTCCCCCAGGTGACGGTGTCGAGCACCAGGCCGGTCGCGCAGGGACCGAGGCAGAGCGAGAGCCGGCCGTCGGCGTTGACCAGGAGCAGCAGGGTGCCGTAGGCGACGTCCACCGGCGCGCCGCCGTTCTGCGCCGGATCGCTCGACTGCCCGAGCACCAGCAGCGCGCCCGGCCCGAGCGTCCCCGCGGGCGCCGCCACGTCAACGGTGGCGGTCGCCAGGTGGAGCTGCGACAGATCGCGCGGCCCGTCGGCCAGGCTGGCGAGCTCGATCCACTCGCGCCCCAGATCGTCGCCCGCCGGGTTGACCAGCACCTCGTCGATGACGAGCTCGTCCGGCCCGGGCGCGGGGACCACCGGCGCGTCGGGCGCCCGGTCGGCGGCCGCGGCGTCGCGTCCCGCGTCCGGACGCGACGCCGCCCCGCCCTCCGCCGCCGCGGCATCGCGCGCCGGCCCGGCGCCGCCCGTCCCACCGGCGTCCCCCGTCCCGTGCAACGCCGGTCCTCCGCCGGCGGCGCTCATTCCGGCGTCCCGAACGACGACC
>DASZVW010001088.1:0-4892 GCA_035546895.1 Polyangia bacterium | reverse complement strand
GAGCAGGAACAAGAGGAGAGCGGGAGCGGCCGCGCGGCGCACGCCGGGTTGTCGGCGGCGCGAAGCCCCGGGTTGTCAGTCGCCCGTCAGTCGGCGGGGACGCAGACGGCGGTCTGCGCGCACGGGGTGGCCGAGAGCAGCACCGTCCCCTCGAGACCGGTCGGGCGGCAGTCGTAGCCGCTCCGGCAGTCGCCGTTGCTCGAGCAGGTCTTCGCGCAGTAGCGGACCTCGGTCGAGCGCGGCGCGCAGAGGCCGACGTCGAGGCAGATCTCGTCGGCGGTGCAGTCATTGGTGGGGCCGTTCGGGCAGATCGCCTGCGGATCCGGCCCGCCCGCCGCATCGACGGGGAAGGCCCCCGGGCAGGCCGGGAAGCCGCCGGCGTCGAGGCTCATGCCCGCGTCGACGCTCATCCCGCCGTCACCCGCCGGCGTCGGCAGGCTGGTCCGATCCTCGCAGTACGGGTTGCAGGGCTTGGTCAGGTACTGGACGGGGAAGTATCGGATGCAGGCCGCCTCGCTCGGGCACGTGGTTTCGTCACAACCGAGGATGGTGCAGTAACCGCCGGGCTGGGAGATGTCGCAGATGCGGCCGCCGTTCGGGTCGCAGTCGGCCGCGGTCTGGCAGTCGTCGCCGATCTGCTTGCCGCACGAGGCGACGGCCAGCGCCGAGGTGAGCGCCAAAACCATCGTGATCGCGGCCCGGTTCGACATCGAGGGCCGCCTTTTACCGTGAACGCTCGGGCGGTGCCAGGCGGCATCCGCACGCCGCCCGGACGAGCGGTCCGAAATCGCCTCCGGCGGGGTCGTTCGCGGGGACGGTGACCATCGGCATAGTTCTTGTACTAGGAGCGGGCACCAAGCGCCGGAAACGGCTCATTCCATGCTGACCAGAGAGACCCAAGTTGCGGTTGCCCGCCAGGATTCGGGAGTTGACGCGGATCCGGAGCTGCTGCGCTTGGTCCCGGCGTGGAACGGGATCCTCCACGAGTTTCGAAACCATCTCACCGTCATCCTGGCGTCGGCGGGCGAGATCAGGTCGGCCAGCGCCCCGGCGGCGCCGCCCGCGATCGCGGCCGCGCTGGCCGAGACCGAGGGGAGCGTCGAGCGGTTGAACGCGCTGGTCTCGTTCGTGGACGCCGCCCTCCGGGACGGGACGCCGGTGGTGGCCGACCTCGACGACGTGGTCCAGCGGGCCCTGCGGCTCGCCGCGCCCGCGCTCGCGCGCACGGCGGTCTCGGTCCACAAGGAGCGCCGCACCGGGGTCAGCAACCGGGGGAGCGCGCTCGAATCGGTCCTGTCCGCCCTCCTCGTGGAGCTGGCGCGGGCCGACGGCAAGGTGGGTGCCCCGCTCGATGGAGAGCGGCGGCTGCGGATCGAGATTCACGTGGAAGCGACGCGGGGTGCCCTCTATCTCTCGATCGAGAGCGACGGACGGCGTCCGTCCATCGACTCCTGGCGGTTCGTGCTGGCCTGCGATCTGGCCGCGCGGATCGGCGCCACGGTGGCCACCCTGCCCGACGTGGCGGGATACCTGGTGCGCTTCTCATAGATCATCAGCCGGGCCAGCCCACGCCCCTCCCCCGAGGTCGCGGTGGGCTGGCCCGGCACTTTTCCCCGGGTGGCGGGAGATCGCGGGGCGCCGGGGCATCGTGTTATTCTCCGCCCATGGTCCCGCGGCTGGTCGCGAGCCTGCGCGCGTCCGGTTTCGTCGACGAAGCTCGGCTGCGCCGAGTCCGACGATCCGGACGAACCGAGTGCGGCCTCGACCCGTCATGAAGGTCCGCTTCTGGGGTGTCCGCGGGTCGCTCCCGGTGCCCGGGCCGAAGACCGAGCGCTACGGCGGCAACACCTCCTGCGTCGAGGTGCGCTCGGCGGCGGGGACGCGCGTGGTGGTCGACGCCGGGACCGGGATCCGCAAGCTCGGCAAGGAGCTGGCCGAGGAGGAGGCCGGGCGCAGCGACGTCCACCTCCTCATCAGCCACACCCACTGGGACCACATCCAGGGGCTCCCCTACTTCTCGCCGCTCTACCAGCGCGGCAGCAAACTGTCGGTGTACGCGCGCAAGCGCGACGACCTCCACCTGCAGGCGGTGTTCGCCTCGCAGACCGACGATCCGTACTTCCCGGTGCCGTTCGCCGAGGCGCAGGCGGAGATCGCCTTCCGCGAGCTGGCGGACGCGGCCAGGTTCGAGATCGCGGACGTGAAGGTCGCCTGCGCGCGCCTCAACCACCCCTACATCGCCACCGCCTACCGGCTGACCGTCGACGGCGCCTCGGTGGTCTACGTCTCCGACACGGCGCCGTTCTCCGACATCCTGTTCGAGGACGAGTTCGTCGTGCGGCCGCCGTCGCCGGGCGCCGAGCTGCCGGCCAAGGATCGACAGAAGCTGGCCAAGATGCGCGCCGGCGTGGTGCGCCTCTGCGCGGGGGCCGACCTGGTCGTCTACGACACCATGTTCACCGCCGAGGACTACAAGCGCATCCCGCACTACGGGCACTCGCGCCCCAGCGACGCGGTCGACGTCTGCCGCGAGGCGGGGGCGCGGCGGCTGGTGCTGTTCCACCACGCGCCCGAGCGGAGCGACGCCGAGATCGACCGCATCCTCACCGACACGCGCGCGCTGGCGGCCGGCGGCGGGCTGGAGATCGAGGCCGCCTACGAAGGTCTCGAGGTCGAGATCGGAAAAGGCTGATGGAGATCGCGTTCTGGGGTGTGCGGGGGTCGATTCCGGCGCCGGGGCCGGCGACGGTCCGCTACGGCGGCAACACCGCCTGCGTGTCGCTGCGGCCCGACGGCGGCGGGCTCATCGTGCTCGACTGCGGCACCGGCGCGCGCACCCTCGGCACCTCGCTGATGGAGGGGGAGTTCGGGCGGGGGCGCGGCGAGGCGACCATCCTGCTGTCGCACGCCCACTGGGACCACATCCAGGGGTTCCCCTTCTTCGTGCCGCTCTACCATCCGGGGAACAAGTTCCACATCTACGGCGGGGCCAAGAGCTCGGCGATGCTGGAGGGGATCCTCGAGGGGCAGATGGCGCCGCAGTACTTCCCGGTGCAGACGCTCAAGAACATGGGCGCCGGGATCGACATCGCCGTGCTCGCCGAGGGGACCCCGATCTCGGCGGCCGGCTGCACGGTGCGGGCCTGCATGAACCCGCACGGGCGCGCCGGGGCGCTGGCCTTCCGGATCGAGGAGGCGGGGCGCGCGGTCGTCTACGCCAGCGACGCCGGCTACGGCGCGGGCGGCCCGCCGCCGGCCTCGGTCGAGCTCTACCGCGGCGCCGACGTGCTGATCCACGACAGCACCTACACGCCCGAGGACGGCCGCCGCTACGCCGGCCGCGGCTTCTCCTCGGTCGAGGACGCGGTGGCGGCGGCGATCGCCGGCGCCGTCAAGCGGCTGGTCCTCTTCCACTACGATCAGGACTACAGCGACGCCGAGGTCGACGCGCTCTGCGCGCGCGGCCGGCGCCTGCTCGACGAGCGCGGCGGCCGCGGCATCGAGCTCTCCGGCGCGGTCGAGGGCGCGACGCTCAGGATCTGAGCGTCGCCGCCGCCGCGCCGGCTAGGAATCGGCCTTGAGATAACCCTTGTCGAGCAGCGCGCGCAGCTTCTCGGCCAGGGCCAGGTCGGTGAGCGGCGACTTGTCGAACAGCGCGCCGATGGTGGGCGCGTCGAGCGCCGCCTGGAAGAGGTCCAGCTCCTCGGGCGCCAGCTCGCGCAGCTTGGGCTCGAGCGGGCGCGGCACGGCGAGCGCGGCGGTCAGCGGCGGCAGCTTCTCGAGCTGCACGCGGTACTCGTCGAGCTGGCGCATCCCCTCCATCAGCAGCGCCTCGGTCGACTCCTCCATCTCCTCCGCCACCGGCGACTCGTCGGGCGGCTCCAGCTCGAACGAGCCCTGCGTCCAGGAGAGCATGCGGACGATCGCCTTGCGCGAGGGGACGGCGGCGTTCCCCTCCAGGTTGGCGAAGTAGATCTGCCCCTTGCGCAGGAACAGCCGCCCCGCCGCGTGGTCGGTGCGCACCAGCAGCACGCCCGACTTGCGGCTGGTCGACAGGAGCTGGATCAGATCGGGGAGCGGGATCTCCTCGATGCTCCCGGACATCGACTTGGGGGTGGTCCGCTTGTTGGCGGCCACCGCCATCTTCGAGCGGGCCTCGGTCTCGCTCACGTTGAGCGCGTTGTTGGTGGCGTCCCCCTCCACGTAGACCATCTTGATGATGGAGGTGCCGATGAGAATGCGGTCGCCGTCCTTGAGCTCGGCTTTGCGGACTTTCTCGCCATTGACGAACGTCCCGTTGGTCGACCCCAGATCCTGGATGGTGACCACCGCGTCGTCGGTGGTGATCTTGGCGTGCTTGCGCGACACCATGTCCTCGACGAGCACCATGTCGAGGTCCGACGAGCGGCCGATGATGATCTCGCGGTGCGGGCGCAGCGGGAACTCGCCGCCCTGGTATTTTCCCGAGATGAAGCGCAACGCCCAGAGCGGCGTCTCGCCCCGCCCCTCTTCGTTGCCGTCGGTAAAGTCGCGCGGCCTAAAGGTACTCAAAACCTAGCAATTTTAGGGTCCCCCTTCTATTCCGTCAACGGGGGGGTCGTCGGAGGCCCCGCGGCGGGGTGACGGCCGACCGCCGGCGATTCGGCCAGCAGGTCGGCGACCACCTGGGCCACCTCGCCGTCGACCAGCAGGCCGGAGTGCCCGGTGGGGAGCGCGATGTGGCGGACGCCGTCGAGCACGGTCGTGGAGACGGGCGCCAGCCAGTCGCGCACGGCGCCGATCGACACCACGTCGGCCCCCTTGGGGAGCGGCATCTCGCCGAGCTCGCGCAGGAACGGGCTGCCGGGGAGGAGCTGCAGGCTGGCGCGCCCGAGCGGCGCCGTGAACAGCCC
>DASZVW010001087.1:0-15632 GCA_035546895.1 Polyangia bacterium | reverse complement strand
GATGACGCCGACGCCTTCTTCGCGGTGCGCCTGCGGGCGCGGCGGTGAGCGCGCGCGCGGAGTAGAATGGCGCCCATGCCTGGGAGATTAGCCGCCGTGCGGATCGCGCCGTCGATCCTGGCCTCGGACTTCGCGCGCCTCGGCGAGGAGGTGCGCGCCGTCGAGGCGGCCGGCGCCGACCTCCTGCACGTCGACGTAATGGACGGCTGCTTCGTCCCCAACATCACGCTGGGGCCGCCGGTCGTCGCCGCCGTCCGCAAGGCGACCAAGCTGCCGCTCGACGTGCACCTCATGATCGTCGACCCGGGGCGCTACGTCGACGCCTTCGCGGGCGCGGGGGCCGACAACATCACCGTGCACCTCGAGGCCTCGCCGCACCTGCACCGGACCGTGCAGCAGATCCGGCACGCCGGCAAGAAGGCCTCGGTGGCGCTCAACCCGCACTCGCCGCTCGACGGCCTGGACGTCGTCCTCCCCGACCTGGAGATGGTCCTCGTCATGTCGGTCAACCCGGGGTTCGGCGGGCAGAGCTTCATCGAGGCGGTGCTCCCCAAGATCCGCGCGCTGCGGGCGGAGATCGACCGGCGGAACCTGGCGGTCGCGATCGAGGTCGACGGCGGCATCGATCCCGAGACGGCGCCGGCGGTGGTGGCGGCGGGGGCCACGGTGCTGGTGGCGGGCTCGGCCGTCTTCCACGCGCCCGGCGGCGACTACCGGGGGGCGATCGCGGCGCTGCGGGGCGCGGGGGGGGGCGCCGCGTGATCGCGCTCGAGCGGGCGCGCACGGCGCTCCTGGTGATGGACTTCCAGGCGGAGGTGGTCGCCATGCTCGGCGCGCCGGGGGTGGCGGCGGTGGAGCGCGCCGCCCCGCTGGTGGCCGCCGCGCGCGCCGTCGGGGTGCCGATCTTCTACGTGGTGGTCGGCTTCCGCCCCGGCTACCCGGAGCTGAACCGCCGGAACGCCACGTTGGCGGCGCTGGCCGAGAGCGGCCGCTTCCAGGGGACCACGCCGGGCGCCGACCTCGCGCCGGCGCTGCGGCCGGAGCCGGGCGACGTGGTGGTGGTCAAGCACCGGGTCAGCGCCTTCGCCGGCACCGACCTCGACATGATCCTGCGCGCCCAGGGGCTCGACACCCTGGTCCTCACCGGGCTCGTCACCAGCGGCGTCGTGCTGTCGACCCTCCGCCACGCCGCCGACGCCGACTACCGCCTGCTGGTGGCCGCGGACGCCTGCGCCGATCGCGACGAGGAGGTGCACCGGGTGCTCACCGGCAAGGTGTTCCCGCGCCAGGCCGCGGTGGCGGCGGCGGGCGAGCTCGCCGCCGCGCTGGCCGGGGGCTGAACGAGGACCGGCGGGCCGGCCGGCGTCGGGCCGGCGGCCGTCGATAGACTTCGCCGGTCGGGGAGGGTACTGTGCCGGTCCCTCGCCGCCGGGCAAAGGCATGGAGACCTCCGTCTTGAAATCGACGCTCGCCGTCCTGGTCCTCAACGAGATCGAAGCCATCCAGAAGGTCCTGCCGCAAGTCAAGCGCGAGTGGGTCGACGAGATCATCGTCGTCGACGGCGGCTCCACCGACGGGACGATCGCGTACTGCGAGAGCCTCGGCTACCCGGTGCTGCGCCAGAAGGAGCGCGGCTACGGACGGGGGATGATGGAGCTCATCGAACGCGCCCAAGGCGAGATCATCATCGAGTTCATGGGGGACGGGAACTGTAAGCCGGAGACCATCCCGCTGCTGGTCACCAAGATCAACGAGGGCTACGATCTGGTCATCGGCTCGCGCTACATGGCGGGGGCGCGCAGCTACGACGACACCTTCATCACCCGGCTCGGCAACTGGGGGTTCACCCAGCTCATCAACGTCGCCTTCCGGGCGCACTACGACGACGCGATGATGGGCTACCGCGCCTACCGCAAGAGCGCCTTCAAGCAGCTGGAGATGGACAGCCCCGGCCTCTGCTTCCCCACCCAGGGTTCGATCCAGTTCGCCCGGTTCGGGTTCAAGACGGCGGAGGTCCCCTCCGACGAGCCGGCGCGCCTGGGCGGCGTCCGCAAGGCCAAGAACTTCAGCACGGGACTCGAGCTTTGCGCGATGATCGGCAAGGAGCTCTACCGCGAGTACGTGCTGCGTACGAGCCGGATCAGGCGCCCCTGACGCGCGGGCCCTAGCGCGGGCTGCGCGTCCCGAGATCCAGCACCCGGAGGTCCCCCTCGGAGAAGAGGACGCGCCGGCTGGCCGCCAGCGCCTTCAAGGTCTGGAAGCTGTCGAGCTCGAAGCGCCCCTGGATCTTGTAGAAGTTGCCGCGCCCGTTGATCACCACCGCCGAAGCCACCATGTGCTCCCAGTAGCCGACGTCGTACTCCCGCGACGATGGCCCGACCTGAAAGGCCAGGTAGCGAATCCCCTGCTTTTGGAGGTAGGCCGCGAGCGCCTCCGGCCCCTGGAAGGCCGGCGGACCGCCGCCCGGCCCCATCGTCCCCGGGTGGTCGTAGTCGAAGATGCGGTTGCGCTTGCCGTCGAACAGGTAGCCGTGATCGAGCATCACCAGCAGCGGCGCGCCGCGGGGGACCACCGCCTGCATGCGGTCGTAGAGATCATCGAGCGTGGTCCGGCGGAAGGGCCCCCGCGCACGCACCAGATCGTTGAAGGCGGTCACGTCGACCAGCGCCTCCCGCAGGATCTCCTCCTTGTTGGCCACCAGCTGGTACCCGACGGCGAAGGTGATCAACCCGATGGCGGCGACCGTCGTCTTGAGCGGTGGCCGGGTCCCTCCCCCCTCGAGCACGCGGAGGCTGGCGGCCAGGCAGAAGGCCACCGTGAAGGCGAAGTAGTAGCGGTTGATGCTCTCGGCGTCATGAAAGCTCTGGAAGAAGTGCATCATCAGTGCGAAGGCCAGGGCGCAGGTCAACATGAACACCTGGATCGCCCGGTGGCGGCGCACCGGACGGAGCACGGCGGCGGCCACGAAGAAGAGAGCGATCGAGGTGATGGGCCTGAACATGAACAGGTTCTGCAGCGTCCAGCGGACCTCCTCGTCGAAGGTGACCTTGCCGAGGATGCCGAAGTCCGGGCGGACGTTGCCCCGGATGAGCGGGTAGAAGGGGGTGTGGATGGCGATGGTGGAGAGGACCATCCAGGGGAGCAGGAACACGAAGGTGGCCGCCGCCGTCAGGAGCCCCTGCCGGAGCCAGTCCTCGCGCCGCCTGGCCCCGGGGAACCAGAGCAGCGCCAGGTGCACGAGCGCCACCAGGAGGACCGCGGCGCTGATGTAGTTCTGGCGGAGCGTGCAGATGGCCGCGGCCAGCAACCCGCCGAGGAGGGCGTTGACCCGGGGTGAGGCCTGCTCGAACCCGGGGTCGTCGTAGAGGCGGAAGAGGGCCAGGAAGAAGACCAACCCCGAGTACTCGCCGCCTAGGTTGTGGAGATCGTAAGGGAGGGTCAGGAGGAGCAGCGCCGTCACCAGCACCGCCGCCCGCGTCCCCCGCCGCGAGCCGCTCCGGTAACCGGTGACCAGACCGAAGGCCACCAGCAGGCAGATCCCGTTGTCGAGGAGGTGCACCCGATCCCGGTCGGTCATGGCCAGGACCATCGCCTGCAGGAAGCTCTGCCCCCCGTAGGCGCCGACGCGCCGGAACGAGAAGCCGTCGGTGAGCGTGCCGGTGTCCAGGAATTGCCGGACGAACGAGCGGTAGGCCATCTCGTCGTCCCACGGGTTGAAGGAGGTGTTCATCACCGCGTGGGCGTACTGCAGGAGCGCGAACACGCCGAGCAGCGCGAGGCCCAGCGAGAACAGCGGGGCGTACGACCCGCGCAAGGCCGCGCGCACCGCGGCCGCGCCGGAAGGCCAGCGACCGGGCTCGCCGCGCCGCCACCGGTCGAGCGACCAGAGGACCGGGCCGGCGGCGCTCCAGAGCAAGATGGCGGGCGCCGCGGCGAGGCGGACGCAGGCCAGGGCGCCGAACACCCAGAGGGTGATCGCCATCCCGAGGCAAGCCGAGAGCCCCCAGCCGTGCCGGCGCTGGTCACCCAGCCCGCGGGCCACCAAGGTCCCCCAGCTCACGAAGGAGCCCAGCAGCAAGAACCCCCAGAGGGACGCCGACCACCAGGTGCTGACGTTGCGGAGCGCGCGGCAGAGCGCGAAGCCGATCATCCAGGCCAGGCCCGGCCCGGCCGCGCGGACGAGCCTTTGCCAAGCGGGACCCGCTTCGCCGGCCGTGTCGTTGAAAGGGGCGTTCATTCCGCTGTCGGCGTCGGTGGCTTCTAGCACGCTCCCGGATTGCCGCGCGAGGGGCTTCGACGCCGCCCGCTCGCCTTGAAGGGCGGCTGCAAACGTTGTATCCAGGCGCATGCACCTCGTCCACCGGAAGACCTGCCGCGTCTGCCAGTCCTCCGCGCTGACCAAGGTCATCGACCTCGGCGAGCAGCACCTGCAGGGCTCGTTCGTCAAGCCGGGGCGGCAGCAGCCGCCGCTGCGCCGGGTGCCGACCTCGCTGGTCCGCTGCGATCCGATGCGCGACGAGAAGGCCTGCGGCCTCCTGCAGATGGAGTACACGGTGCCGCCCGAGGTCCTCTACTCGGTCTACTGGTACCGCTCGGGGACCAACGCCACCATGCGCGGCCACCTGGCCGGCATCGCCGAGGAGGGGGCGGCGCTTTTCGGCAAGCCGGCGGCGCGCGTGCTGGACATCGGGTGCAACGACGGGACGCTGCTGGCGTCCTATCCCAAGGCGTTCGTCAAGTACGGGATCGACCCCTCGGACCTGGCGCGCGAGGTCCCCGCGGGGATCACGGTGGTGCGCGAGCTCTTCCCCTCGGAGGAGCTGGTCTCCATCCTGGCCGGCGCGCAGCTCGACATCATCACCTCGATCGCGATGTTCTACGATCTCGAGGATCCGATCGCCTTCGCCCGCGCGGTGAAGCGGGTGCTGGCGCCCGAGGGGATCTGGTGCATCGAGATGTCGTACATGCCGACGATGCTGAAGATGACCAGCTACGACACCATCTGCCACGAGCACCTCGAGTACTACAGCCTGGCCGTGCTAGAGCACATCCTGCGCGAGGCGGGGATGCGCCTGGTGAACGTCAGCCTCAACTCGATCAACGGCGGGTCGATCCGGGTGTGGGCCACCCACGCCTCGAACCTCGGGTACCGGCGCGACGAGTTCACCCGCAACATCCGGACGCTGCGGCAGGAAGAGTTCGACATGCAGCTCGACACCGACAAGCCGTACCGCCACTTCCAGGAGCGGGTGAACGTGCACGGCGAGCAGCTCTCGGCGCTGCTCAAGAAGCTGCGCGCGGAGGGGAAGCGCGTGCACGTCTACGGCGCCTCGACCAAGGGGAACACCATCCTGCAGTGGTGCGGGGTCGACAGCCGGCTGGTCGACGTGGCCGCCGAGCGCAACCCCGACAAGTACGGCGCGCGGACGTTGGGGACCGACATCCCGATCGTCAGCGAGGAGGAGTCGCGGGCGGCCAAGCCGGACTACTACCTGGTCCTCCCCTGGCACTTCCGCGAGGAGTTCCTGCAGCGCGAGAAGGCGACCATGGCGGCGGGGGTGGGGATGATCTTCCCGCTGCCCGAGATCGAAGTCGTCCGCGGGTGAGAGCCCTCGTCTTCGGCGCCAACGGCCAGGACGGCCCGTACCTCGTCGAGGCCCTGGGCGCCAAGGGGATCGAGGCGGTGGGGGTCTCGCGCGCGGGGCCCTGGCGGCGCGGCGACGTAGGCGACCGCGCCGATGTGGAGGCGGCGGTGCGCGAGGTGCGCCCGGGCTACATCTTTCAGCTCGCGGCCAGCTCGACGACCCGGCACGAGGCGCTCTACGACAACCACGCGGCGATCGCCACCGGGGCGCTCAACGTCCTGGAGAGCGCGCGCCTCCACGCGCCCGAGGCGCGGGTCTTCCTGGCCGGCTCGGGGTTGCAGTTCGAGAACGTCGGCGAGCCGATCGACGAGTCGGCGCCGTTCGAGGCGGGGAGCCCCTACGCGCTGGCGCGGATCCAGTCGGTCTATGCGGCCCGCTACTTCCGCACGCGGGGCCTGCGGACCTACGTCGGCTACCTCTTCCACCACGACAGCCCCCGCCGCGGGCCCCGGCACGTCGCCCAGCTGATCGCCCAGGCGGCGCGCCGCATCGCCGCCGGCGGCGACGAGGTGCTGGAGCTCGCCGACACCAGCGTGGTCAAGGAGTGGGCCTTCGCCGGCGACGTAGCGCGCGCGATGGTGGCGCTGGTCGGGCAGGACGAGATCACCGAGGCCGTGATCGGCACGGGGGAGGGGCACACGATCCAGGACTGGGTCGAGCGCTGCTTCGCGCTCGCGGGGCGCGACTGGCGCGACCACCTGCGCGTCGCCCCCGGCGGGCGCGGCGAGTACCCGCGGCTCGTCTCCCGGCCGGCGCGCCTGATGTCGCTCGGCTGGCGGCCCGAGGTGAGCTTCGCGCGGCTGGCCGAGATGATGATGGCCGCGCAACTAACGACATGATCGCCATCGTTCTTGGCACCCGCCCGGAGATCATCAAGACGGCGCCGGTCATCTTCGAGCTGGCCGCGCGCGGGATCCGGTTCCGGATCATCCACACCGGACAGCACTACAGCCCCAGCCTCGATAGGGTCTTCTTCGACGAGCTGGGGCTGCCGGCGCCGGCCGTCAATCTCGAGACCGGCTCGCTGCCGCCGGCGCGCCAGGTGGCGCGGATGATCGAAGGGTTGGCCGACGCGCTGGAGGCGGAGCGGCCGCGCGCGGTCCTCCTTCAGGGCGACACCAACTCGGTGCTGGCGGGGGCGCTGGCGGCGCACAAGCTGGGGATCCCCATCGCCCACCTGGAGGCCGGACTGCGCAGCGACGACTGGACCATGCCGGAGGAGGGGAACCGGATCGTGGCCGGCCGTCTGGCGGCGGTCCACTTCTGCCCGACGCCGCTGCAGGCGGAGCGCCTGGCCGGTGAGGGGATCGAGAAGGGCGTCTACGTCGTCGGAAACACGGTCGTCGATGCTTGCCTGCACTTCGCCGAGCGGGCCCGCCGGCAGAGCGACGTCCTGTCGCGCCTGGGGCTCGAGCGGGGGCGGTATGGGCTGCTGACCATGCACCGCCCCTCCAACGTCGACGCCCGGGAGCGGCTCGACGCGCTCACGCAGGGACTGGCGGCGATGGCGACGGCGCTCGACGCGCGCCTGGTGTTCCCCGTTCATCCCCGGACCCGCGCGTCCGCGGCGGCGTTCGGACTGCTCGCGCGCCTGGGCGCGCCGCCGTTCGTCACCGTGGAGCCGGTCGGCTACCTCGATCTGCTGGCGTTGCTCGAGGGCGCTCGCTTCGTCGCCACCGACTCCGGCGGCCTGCAGGAGGAGGCCTGCACCCTCCGCGTCCCCTGCCTGACCCTGCGCCCGAACACCGAGCGGCCGGAGACCGTGACCGTCGGCGCCAACGTCCTCTGCGACGCCAGCGACGGCGTCGAGCTGGAGCGCGCCCTCCGGGGCGTCATGATCTCGATCCGCCAGGCGACGAACCCGTTCGGCGATGGCCGGACGGCGGCGCGGGTGGTCGACGTCCTCGTCTCGCCCGAGACCCGCTGGCTCCCCTCGGGGCAGCCGTAGCGCGTCGTCCGACGCTCGTGGACGTGCGTCGGGTCTATGTCGAGCCGTCGGTTCCCGGTGATCGATGGGCGGGGACTGCGGTAAAGTAGCCTCTCAATGCGTTCTCGAGGGGCAGGGCTCGGGCTGGTCCTTTTGCTGGGGGGCTGCTTTGTGGGGCCTTCTATCGCGGGGGCCGATCGGGGCGCTTCGACGACCGGGGGTGGGACCTCGTGGATCGGCGCTGGCGGCAGGGGTGTGGGTGGCTCGGCCTCGGGCGGGCACGGGATGGACGGCGGGTACGGAACGGTCTGCAACGTGCAGGATCCGCAGTACCCGGACGGCACCATGAGCCCGCAAGAGATCGATTTCACCTGGTGCGATGCGGAGCACACCTGTGCGACGTGTGTCTGGCGATTCCCGGGGGTGGGGATTTCGTCCCGAACGAACCGCGGACCAACTGTACGCTCCCGACCTTCGTCTGTCCGGCGAAGTCCGGCGGCCCGATCGCTGATGGCGGCGTTCCGAGCTGTCGGCTGAACGCGGAAACGAATGCCTACGACCAAGGATCCATCGCTTTCAACGGGAACGCGTCGAGCGCATACGGGTGCGAGGCCTTTGGAGCCGCCGACGCGTCGGGCGTGGAGCTGACGTCCTGCCAGCTCGGCTGGTCACTTGTGCGACGTCCTGCGCCCTCTGTCCGTAACCGCGGCCGGCAGACACAGCCTGTCAGCCCCGAAGCCACCGCGCACTACATGGCTTAGTGCCAGGCTGGACAAGACGAGGGCGTAGCCGCACAGCCGGTCAAGTCCGCTACGGTCCATTGCACCCAGGGCTCGATCGTAAGTTCGAGCTGCCAGACGTCGCCCTGCTCATCGTGAAAGACAACGGCAGAGTTGTTGTCGCCCCTCGTGTATCCCATCGGGCCGTCCACCGCCGTCGGGGTACCAGAGACCGAGATGGTGTTGGACGACCAGCTCGTCGCCCCATAGGGCAGGGCCAGCTCGTAGATCTTTCCATCACCCGCCGTGTACACCACGGTGCTTTGCCCATCGGCGCGAATGTAGGGCATTGGGTCAGAGACAGTGAGCGGTGCATCCGGGATTGTCGTCAATTCCCCTGCGTACCACGTCGGCGAGCTCGGTGACTCCCCAGACACGCGACTGATCTCCCAGATATGCCCTCCAGCACTCCGGTAGACCACTGCAGACGCACCATCAGAACGGACGTACCCGCGTGGCGATCCGCTCGCCGCAGGAGGGGTAGTCCATCCTGCGGGCGGCGTCATGATGCTCTCATTCGTCCAGGTATTCGATCCCAGCGGCAGCGCGAACTCTCGAAGGTCGCCGCTGGCATCGGTATAAACGACAGAGTCGTCCCCATCGGCTCGCACAAAGCCCATCGGCTCGAGTCCCGCCGTCACAGAGCCAGCGACACCGTTGAGATCGCCGATCTGCCAACAGCTCGAGCCGTAGGGATGACTGAGCTCGTACACGTGGTTGTCCGTGCCTCGGTAGACGATCGCGCTCGTGCGATCAGAGCGCGTGTATCCCGATGGCGGTCCGGCTGCGAGCACTCCGGATGCGAGGGGCGGGCAGCCAGTCGCGTTCACCGACACATCCTGCGCTGTCCAGGTACTGGATCCCTTCGGTAGGCTAAAAAGCTCGATGTGGTTGGCCGGTGTCCGATACGTGACCGTATTTGTCCCATCGTATTGCACGAAGACCGACACTGGTCCCGCTGTGGTGGGCGCTCCAAGCGGTCCCGAAAGTTCGCCCAAATACCAGTTCCCGCCGACAGGCATCGAAAGCTCTTTTACATGGTCGTTTGAATCACCGAATACGACTGCGTTGTTCGCGTCTGAACGCTGGTATGCGGCCGGGCCATGGCTCGAAGTCGAGCTCGCACGCTCGCCCGGCCGATTGACTGCGGGACCGTCGGAAAGCAATGCGGTCCGATGCTCGATGGTCCAGTCCCCCGTATTCCAGTCGGGCACCTTACAGATGTAAGCGTGCATCTGATCCTGGCCGCTAATGTTGAAAACGTGCTGAAACATACACGCTTCGTTGTTGGTCAGGATGGGGTTGCCCGGGATCTCAATGAAGTTTCCGTCTGGAGCATTCCCCACCATCACGCGCGTCATCCACTGGTACCCGCTGTCGTTCCCCGGATCGGCCAGGGAGGAGGCGAGGTCGCCCTCGGCTGTTTCGACGGCCAGATAGTAGCTGCCGTTCGCGTACAACATGTTTGGCGCCGATAAGCAGATAGGATTCTGCGTGGAACACACGACCCACGCGAGCGTCTTCTCCGACGCGCCGACGAGCCCGAACGGAGTCGTGGCGCTCTTGACCACGATGGCGGTGTTCGATGACTCGGGGTCAATGTCATAGGGCTGGCGCATCCAATAAAGATAGTAGAGACCGGAGACCGGATCTTTGAACAGATGAGAATTCCCGTCGATGTAGCCTGATGGAGGAGAAGTGAGGTCCGCGACTGATCCCCCATCCTTGAAGCTTCCATCAGAGCTCGTCCGAAGCTGCAGATGCTTGTCGACATCCTCATAGTGGTAGTCGTAGCTCATGTAGAAGGTCGTCGTCGTTTCGTCGTAAATGACCGATGGCCATCGCAATTTCATGTCGAGGTTTTTGTCAGGAATGAGCGGGTTCTGGGTGTTCGTCGGATTGGTCGGCGACGCCGCCTGAGGTGCTTTGGTCCAGTTCACGAGATCGTCACTGTAGGCGAGCCCGATGGTTCCCTTACCTTGGACGCCGTAGTATCCCCAGTAGGTGTGGGCACCAATCCCAAGGATGCTCCGGTAGGTCTGTACTACGCTCAACGTGTGCGGCGCGCCCTCGTGGTCGTGCGACCCTTGATTGATCGTAGCGTCATAAGAGTTCTCCCATGACCCGGGTGGCTCAGGATCCTCCGCCAGCGTCGGCTGAGGATCGGGCGCGCTCAGCGCGAAGTAGCCCTGTCCGGGCTGCGGCGGCGTGGAGTTGTAGGCCGGAAACACGTAGTATCCTGCAAACGTTTGATTTCCATAGCCTGTCGAATCGAATGGTTCGCCGTCCGCCACCGTCAAATAGTCTCCAGTCGATCCGTTATGCCAGTTGTAAACTGGTACCGTACCCGGTCTCTGGGTTGGGAACGCATAAAATTCGAAGGTCTTCGTTGCGATCCCGTAGGTTTGGGCCTCCATCTCGTCGTCCGAGGGAGAGCCATCGAGAATCGTACGCCAGTCTCCGGCCGGGTTTTGCCATCGGTAGACCGGGACCATGTCCTGCGTTGCGATCAAGTACGCTCGAAACTGCGGGACGGAATTCTTTGCATAGCCGCTGCTGGTCATCAGGCTGTCGGACGGTTGATGACCACCGGCTGGTACGTTGATCCAGTCTCCCGCCCCATTCTGCCATCGGTACACAGTTAAGGGCGCCTGCGTGGGCGCGGTCGGATCGATGATCGCCGATGCTCGCCGCTCGACGATGGATGAATTCCCGGGATGCGCCGAACAACCCGACATTATGGCGCCGGAGAACGTCGATGTAAGGACCAGGGTCGTCATCGAAACGACACCGTTACTGGCCGCAAGTCTCCTGGAGTCAATCATAGCTCCCTCCAGACAATGTCCGTAGCACGGGGCCTATCCACGGAGCAAGCAACGTTAACCTCATCAGCCGCGGGCCAGGTTCCTAAATGAGATCGGGCTCGGACGGACACTGGATTTTTTCCCCCGAAAGGACGCTTACGTCAATCTGGGCGCAGGTAAACGTTGTCGGTCAGACGTTTGTAGTGATTGTTGGTCAGAAATGGCCACCAGAGCGCCTTGTGATGCCGGGCACGCGCGTAGCCAAAGCTCGGATCGAGAACGACAATCTTTGGTCGGCTGCGCATCATTTCGTCGTAAACGGGGCGTAGCTTCTCTTCGTCCGAATCGCCGACGTAGAAGGAGAGGATCGGATCCAGGAAGTTGCTCTCTCGGACGCCCGCGATCCGGTTGACCTGGACGTAGAGGATGGGGTTTCCATTGGTGACGATGCGGTCGGACGGGGTCGTGTACTTGCGAATCAGCTCGAAGACGCCCGGCGCCGGCTCCGTCATGGTGGGGGGGACCGCGCGGGTCCCGTAGAGAGGACGCTCGGCCTGGATCCGCGGCCACACGGCCACCGCCAGCCCCGTCAGCATCGCGATCCGGGTCATCCAGCGCATCGTCGGCGAGAGGCGCGCCAGGTGCGGCTCGAAAAGGTCGAGGCCGACGACCACCACGAAGACCACGCCCGCCAGGAACATGTTGTAGTAGTGCTTCCACGGGCAGTTGCTGGCGATGACCGCGAAGAACGAGGTCAAGAGGACCACCAGCGCCAGGAGCACGAGGGGCAACGTCCGCCGTCGGGTCGAGAGGCCCAGTGCCGCCAGAAAGGGGAGCAGAAATCCCATCCGGGCGACGCTGGCGAAGTCCTCCGTCAGGGCCCGCGCCTGACGATAGAGATCGTTGAGCGGCGTCGTCGGCTTGAAGACGCCGCCAGCGACGCAAAATGATTGGACTGGATCGCGGTAGAGCACCTGATACCGCTTGACGATGTTGAGGTAGGCGCGTAGCGCGCCGGTCGGAAGCATGTAGACGATCAGGCCGCCGAGGACGACCGCCCCACCGATGCTCGAGCGCTTGAGGTAGCGGAGCGCGTCCTCGCGCAGGGCGCCCGTTCGCGGCTGGGCCAGGAAACAGGCCGCCCAGGTGACGACCACGCAAGGGAGAAAGGGATCCTTGGAGAGCGCGCAGCAGATGAGGAGGCCGGTCCCGATCGCCTGCGCCGCCCCCGCGAACCGGGTCCGGGCCAGCAGGAAGGCGACGCCCAGGAAATAGTACGAGAGCCCGATGGACTCGGTGTCCGAGAGCGCGCCGTCGTGGTACGCGCGCGTGACCCAGAGGTGGATCACGGCCAGCGACAGGCCCATCGCCAGCACCTTGTCGATCCGTCGCGTCAGCAGCGAAGCCTGCAACGCCACGATCGACAGGAGCGGGAAGTACGTGAAGAAGGTCCGGAACCCGAAGTGATCGAAGCCGTAGAGCTTCAGCGCGAGCGCGTAGCTGAGGAAGACGAAGGGGGGCTTGAACTCCATGAAGTCTACGTACGGTCGGAGCCCCTTGGCCAGCGACCAGCCGCACCAGGTGAAGTACCCCTCGTCGCCCCCCCCGCCGCTGTACCGGATGCCGTCGTTGAAGAGGAGAAACACGTAGATAGGGACCACGAAGGTCACCGCGGTCGCCAGCTTGGGCGCGACGACCGCCCAGACCTCCGCCCGTGACCAGGGCCGTGCCCGCCAGCCCGATATCTGCTCGGCGAGCCAGCGCCGCGCGCGACTCGGCAGGACCCGGAGCGATGGCAGGTTCATGCCGCGACGGCGGCGTCGGTCGCGACCGCGACGTCGCCGCTCCGCTGGCGCAGCCATCGGCGCATCGGGCGCTCGAAGCCATAGTGCGTCGCCGTCGCGGCGGAGATCAGGACCGCCGCGAAGGCGGCCAGCATCCAGGGGTTGCTGGTCGGGATATTGATCCGCCGCTCCCGGGCGACGGCCAGGAAGATCATTTGCAGCGGCACGTGGATCAGGTAGACGGCGTACGAGATGTCGCCCAGGAAGGTCAGCGGCCGCCAGGAGAGCACGCGGGCCAGCGGCGCCACCCTCAGCGAGGCGAAGATCACCAGCGGGAAGACGGCCAAGGCGTTGGGGAGCGGCGTCGATCCGATCAGCTCGTGGAAGCCGATGAAGGAGGCTAGGACGCAGATGAGCGCCAGGCCGCCCAGGCAGGCCCAGCCGAACGCACGCCCGTACCCGCGGCGGTCGAGCTCGCGGAGGAACAGGAACCCCAGCGAGCCCAGGAAGAACCCGACCATTGCGCGCCCCAGCAGCCCGTTGAGGATGGGGAGGTTCCAGCCCGGCTGCTGGACGGCGATCCCCACCACCAGCGTGGCGAGCGCGAGCGCCAGGTAGCTCGCGCGGGCGCGGCGCGCGTAGAGGAAGAACAGGAGATAGACGAGCACCTCGCCCGAGACCGACCAGGACGGCTCGTTGAAGGACCAGCCGTGCTCGAAGAAGGTGTGCAGATAGAAGAGCTGCACCGTGAAGTGGTAGAGGTCATTGTTGTTTTGGTAGATGACCGTCGGCTCGTGCCGGGCCATGAGCGTCCATTCGACGGCGGCGCAGACGCACAGCGCCGCCACGTGCAGCGGGTAAAGGCGCGAAACGCGGAGGTGGAAGAAGCGCTTCCCGTCGAGGGCGCCGCTCCCCAGCGGCTCGAGGTAGCGGTAGGTCAACACCACGCCGCTCAACAAAAAGAAGAGATCCACGAACAACCAGGAATTCTCGTAGAGCCAGTGGGGAACGAGGAGATTGGCGAACGGGTAGGTCGCCTTGTTTCCGCCGAAGTGCTGGTAGTGCGAGAACAGCGAGACGCCCAGGGCGGCCAGGCCGCGCAAGGCGTCGAGCGGCGCCAGCCGGACGGCCGCCGGAGCGGTGGTGGATTTCTCGCTCACGATCGGACCTACGCGCGCTCCCGGGGGGCCGAGGCGCGCGTCTGGTCGAGCGTCCGCGTGGCGTGGCCCTGACCGGCGGCCCGCTCGACGCCCAGACGAAACAGCGTCGAGAACCCCTTCCAGATCTCCTTCTTCGAGATCTTGCTGCTCCCGGCCCGCCGATCGGCGAAGCGGATGGGGAACTCGGTCATCGAATGGCGCCCGTCCGCGAGGCGCGTCAGCTCG
Organism: Polyangia bacterium; assembly: GCA_035546895.1. Classification (GTDB taxonomy): domain Bacteria; phylum Myxococcota_A; class Polyangia; order Fen-1088; family Fen-1088; genus JADGRB01. Next base: position 1,308 of record DASZVW010001087.1, on the reverse strand, counting down.
GTCACCTGGTTGATCGATTCGACGAAGTAGGAGTAGCCCTCCGATCGGATCGCGTCGATGTCCATCCGTTCGAGCAGGGTCCGGCGGTACCCCCGGTAGGCGGTGGTCGTTTCGTGGACGGGGATCGAGAGGATCGCCCGGGTCAGCCAGTTCGCCACGGTGCTCAGAACCACGCGCGAGAGCGGATATTCGCAGCTCCCCCCGGGGATGTAACGCGATCCGATCACGAACTCCGCGTGCTCGAGCTGCCGCATCATCTCCGGCAGCACCCGCGGGTCGTGGGAGAAGTCGGCGTCCATCGTCACCAGCGCGTCGTACCCGTGCTCGACGGCGTATTTCATCCCCAGCTTGTGGGCGGTGCCGAGCCCGTTCTTTCCGGGGCGGTGAATGACGTGCACGCGGGGATCTCGGGCGCCCACCTCGTCCACCAGCCGGCCCGTGCCGTCCGGCGAGTTGTCGTCCACCACCAGGACCTCGCAGGCGGGCAGGGTCGAGAGGATCGTCTCGACCAGCGAGACGATGTTGTCCGCCTCGTTGTAGGTGGCGGTGAAGACCAGGACCCTCATGACGCGGCTTTGCCCGGGCGCGAGACTAGTTGAGAACGTCACCCGCCGCCAACCGGAATCGCGGGGCATGCCCGCGAGGCCGCACCGGCCGCCCTGGCCCGCCGGAGCCCCAAGGCGGCCCCCGGGGCTGGCATCCACCTCAGCCGCTACTTCGTGAACAGCGTCAGGCTGACCGCGTTGCCCATCGCCTTGTAGCCGGCGGGGCCCGGGTGGAGACCGTCCTGCTGGGCCCAGGTGGCGTACTGCGCCTGGATCTTCGGCGGGTTGCCGCCGTCGGTGATCGCGGCGTCGAAGTCGATGTAGCCGTCGAAGTTGCCGGCGGTCTTGATCCAGGTGTTGACCTGCTCGCGCACCATCTCGTGCGCGGCGCTGTAGTAGCTCGCGTCGCCGCCGAACGGCGTGATGGTCCCGCCGTAGATCGTCAGGCCCTTGGCGTGGGCGCGGCTGATCAGGTCCATGTAGGCGCTCTCCAGCTGCGCGGCGGTGGCGCCGCCCGAGATGTCGTTCACGCCCTCGAACACGATCACGTAGTGGACGCCGTCCTGCCCGAGCACGTCGTGGGCGAAGCGGGCCTGCGCCGCCGTGCCGGTGGTCCCGATCAGGTTCGTCCCCCCGATCCCCACGTTCATCATGGAGACCTCGGCGGTCGGGGGATTGGCCTGCAGGCGGGCGGCCAGGATGTCGGTCCAGCGGTCCTCCCCGTCGGTGTCGGTCCCCCGGCCGTCGGTGATCGAGTCGCCGA
>DASZVW010001086.1:0-11134 GCA_035546895.1 Polyangia bacterium | reverse complement strand
ACGTCTTGCTCACGTCCGAAGAAGATCACAGCCCCGATCCGCTGTCGATCCTTCTCCTGCCAGGCCGCTGGTGCTCAGGCCGCCTTACCCCGACAGTCTCCTAGCCCGAGACGTTGTCGCTCCGAGCGGACTTCGAGCTCCATCGCGAGTCGCTTCGCGGCGGTCTTGGTGGCTGCCGTCGAAGCGATCAGGCGACGGCGGCCGGCGGCGTCGACCACCTGCAGGTACCACGTGCCGCGCTTGAGATAGACGGACGCCACGACTACCTCCCTTCCCTCTCGGCGTCCCGGCCCTCGCCCGCGGCGACACGCATCGGTTTCAGCATCGTCCTTCCAGCCTTCCAGTCAACGGTTCTTTGGGGTGACGGGCGCGCCCGCGGCCCTTTTCGGCCGCGGCGCGCTCTCGTTCACGATGGCCCTCACGCTGTCCGGGCGGAAGCGCAAAAGGCCCCCGACCCGGACGCACGGAAGAAGGCCGGCCTCCGCCCGCTGATAGACCCATGAGCGGCTCACCTTCAGATAGCGCGCGACATCCTGGGCGTCCCACAGGTTCGCGGACGACCGCACGAAGACACCCGTCGGAGCGTCATCGTCCGCAGCCTCGGCTGGCGGCATGGTTCTCATCGCCGCTCTCCGTCAGATCGGTCGCGGTTCACGCGGCGCTGATGGCGGTGGGGATGGGGGCGAGACAGCAGCCGGCCGAGGCGCTGGCTGCGGCGCCGGGGAGCTATCTTGGGCGGCTCCGAGGGGGCGCGGCGCTCGGCCTGCCACACACGGTCCCGGCGGAAAATCTCGCGCAGCGCGAAATCGACCGTCTTGAACTTCGCCTCATTCGGGGCGATGGCCGAGCACCTCGCGACCCAGTGTGCATATTCGGCCAGCTCCTCCGCTGCCCGCTCGCTGATCTCGAAGGTCACGTTCGTCCGCGCTTGGCCCTCCGCGAGCACGAGGGGGCCCGTGCGCGGGGGAGCCTTGGGCCGGCCTGCCTTCTTCTGATTCGTGTCCATCGGTTCTCCTTTCGTCTGTGGTTTCTTCAGCGTGAAAGTCCGCGATCGATTTGCAGCGACAATCCTCGCTCGGCATCGCGGGTGAGCTGAACGGTCCTACCGTGGAGCCGCTCGACATCTGAAGGTTTGGCGACGAGCGTGAACTGACCCGTCCGGTAGTCGACGACTTGCACGTATTCGCGGCCGGAGGGCATGGGAGCGCACGGCATCACGCGACCACGAAATGAGGGCGGCTCGGCGACGTAGACCAGGCCCAGCGCCTTGCTCAGCGTCCGAGCGAGGGCGTCCCGCTCCATCGCGACATCGGGTGCCCGCGGCCGAGCGGGTTCACGTACCTGGCCGCCTGTTTTGTCGAGACGGAATCGGTGTTGCGGGTGGGTTCGTTCGCGGTCCTCGAGCTGCTTCAAGAGGTCCGCGGGAATCTGCCAGCGCCCATCCGGCAATCGCACCACCAGCCGATAGCGCGCGAGCCGTTCCAGGCGCCGGACATTGGCGGCCACGCGCTCGGCCGGCGTCGGTTGTCCCGGCGCCGGCGCTGCGGGCAGCCCCTCCAGCGCGCGCTGGTGGCGAACGGGATCGTATGTGCCGCCATTTTCCTGCGCGAACCGCGCCACGATCCGATCGGCCGGCTTGAGCCAGGGCTCCGCTTCGAACCCAACTCGGACCACGTCGCGCTCCTGGAGTTTCTCCGCCAGCGCCCCCGGCAGCCGCAGGTAATACCTCTCGCCGCCTTTCGTCTTGATCGCCGCGAAGATCTCCCCGCTCAGCTCGTCGTGAAGCCCCATCCCCACCACGACGCCGTCCGCGACCGGAACGGGATTCTCGGGGCGGAGAACCTGATATCGGGAAGCCTCGTCGCCGACCAGGGCTCGAAGTCGCGAGCGTGCTTCGAGATCTTCGCCGCGGTGGAGGAGAAATTTCTTCCAACCTTCGGCGAGACGCCAGCCGCCCGGCGACTCCCTGACGGCGAGCTGCATTTCCTCGAGGGTTTGCAGCCGGTCCAGACATGCCCGCCGCTGCGCATCCGGCGCCGGCAACAATTTCGCCAGAAACACCGCGCCGTCCGGCGACGACACCTCGGCGATGGCCCGGTCGATTTCCGTGAACGCCTCGCGCCTGACCTCGCCTTCCCATTCCAGAGAGGTGTTCAATCCGCTGCGCCGACCGAGCTCGCGCGTCAGGATTTCCTGCGCGCGCCAGCGCATACCGTGCGCCAAGTATCCGCGGTCGAATCGGAGATCGTCACCCTCCCGGTCGACCCCGCGAACGACGATGTGAACGTGGGGATTGTCGGTATCGTGGTGGTTCACCGCCGCCCAGATGAGACGGCGCCCGGTATCCTTTTCGACCTGGCGCATGAGCTGGCGCGCCAGCTCCGTCAGGTCGAGATGCCCGCCGTCTTCGGGGGAGACGATGAAGCGAAATTGCCGTCTCTCGTCCGCCAGATGCTCGCGAAATTGATCCGCGCTGAACGTTTCGTCCGGACCGTAGAGCCGCCCCGGCGATCCGTCGCGCTCCACGCCATCGCGTTCGAGGTAGGCGAGATGCCGAGCAGCGAGCTTGCGCCCGCTCGCCGTCATCGGCACGTACCGCGACTTGATCACGCAGCGCTGACTCGACGCATGCGGCTCCCGCACCGCCACCCGCCCAAGTTGATTTCGCGGTTTCCGCGCGCGCGCACCGTTACCCGCCAGGCGAGGCGCCATGCGCGCCAATCGAACCGGAACCGGAACCCGATCCTGGTCCGGCCGATTCCGGCGCCCAATTCTCGGACGCAGAATTCCATCGTCGTCGGGGGGCCCAACGCGGTTCACGACCGCTCACCTTTTTCCCTACCGTCCCCTTCCGCCCCGGCGAGCGACGACGGGCCAACGGCCCGGGCCGTCGGAAAAACCTGGCGACTGAATCTCACACCCGCCCGGAGCTGCTCGCCCACCTTGGAAAGAAAGTCCCGGTAAAGCGCCTCGGCGCGGTTCACTACCTTGTCGTCCACCTCCAGCGGAGCGCTGAAGAACGAATACCTGACGAACCTGCCGAACCCCACGGCGAGCGTGTCCAGGTCTCGCCGAAGCTGCTCCACCACCTCGTTGAGGACGTCCAGCCGCCGGACGAGCAGCGCGTCCTCGACCTCGTCGCGCTCCAGGTATTCGCCGAGGGCGTCGGCGACGACCGCGCTCACCGTCAGCGAGCGCGCCGCGGTGTACGCGCGCAGCTTTCGAAAGAGATCATGGGACAGGTACGGCTGGATTCGAATTGCGTGTCGCATGGGGACTCCTCGTCGCCGACCCCGGCGGACAGGCCGGCCGAAAATCGGACGCTCTTGAATGGTTTTCGCAAACGGCGCGCGAGCGTTGCCGGGGCGGCGGTCGAAACCGACGGGTCGCTTCCCCAGAGGGGGCTGCGCCTCCGCACCGATCGAAAATGGCAAGCCGGCCAAAAACAGACGCTCCTGACTTGTTCTCGCAGCGAGCACCGCAACGTTCGGTAGCCGAGCGCGCTCCTCGGGAGCACGACGGTTTCATCGGACATCGGCCAGACCATGCCAGCGGACTCGGGCAGCGCCGACGCTGGTTGCGGGTCAGCGCCGTACGCCGGCCGAAATGGGCCCCACAGACACCAGAGGGTCAGGCGCAGGGCGCGCCAAGCCGCCGGACCGCCGTCCGACGCAACCCTCTATACTTTTCCGAGCGCCGACAGGCGCTTAGCGCCGAGTGGACTCCGGCGCTTTATCTTGCGGTCCCTGTCTGCCGCTCCTGCCCGACGTATCTCGGCTCTTTTCTGATTGTGCGGGTACGCGTGATCGTCTTCGTAGGGTCGTGATGCGCGAGGAGCAACTCGGACGGATCCATCGGCCTCGTCACCTAGATCGTCACCAGGCGGCTGAGGTGTCGAAATCCTGATGTCCACCTTGTAACATCGCCGTCCATATGGGGTTCGAGCACAGCCTCGCTGCCGAGTATCGAACCGCGCTGCCCGACGAGCGGGTCATCATCGCCGTCGCCAAAACCGAAAAGACTCACCGACAAATGCAGTCGGGGCGCCCGCGAACCAGCGGGAGCGCCACGGCGCAGACGACGAAGTGTGGTGGCTGACTCGACGGGAATGCAACGGCGCCGCCGATATCGTCGTTCCGCTAACGACACCGTCACGGTCGCGGGCGCGCTCGGGGCTATGAGCGCCGGTGAGCTGCGCGAATTCGTCGTTCAGGCGCTCGATTCGCTCGACGACGAGCCACGTGGCCACCTCGAGGACACCCTGCTGCGCCACGCCGCCCGAGGCGCGGCCCGATGGCGGCCAGCCCCGCCGCCATCGGGCGTCATCAGTGACATTCGAGGATTCCTGACGGCCGCCAAGCGTACGGGCTCTGCCGATCCGGCGCAGGTCGACGACTACCTCCGTGAGGGCGTCAAGGCGTCACTGGCCGGCGACAGCGCCACCGCAGCTGCGCTCTTCGGGGAGCTCCTCCCCGCGATCGGGGACGGCAATATCGATCTTGGCCAGCATGAGCTCGTCGACGAAGTGCTCTCGGCCGATCTCAGTGAATGTGCGGGCCGCTACCTGCACGCCGTATACGCGAGCGTCGACCCGCGAGAGCGGCCGGACGCGCTCATGGCGGCGATCGACAATATCGACGCGGTGGCCAGCGTCTGGGAACCGATCGAGAAAATGGAACGCGTGGCGACCGGGCCCTTGCCCGACCTCGATGCCTTTCTTCCAGCCTGGGTCGAGAAGCTGAGGTCGGTAAAGCCGGCGGCCTCCGACTGGGAAGACGCACACAACCGCCGTCTTCGCGAAGCGATCACCCGCGCCGAGGGACTCCCCGGCCTTGCGCGGTTGGCTCGGACATCCCGACGACCCGAGGTCGTGCGCGCGTGGTGTGCCGCGGTCCGGGAGACGGGCGACTGGACGAAAACCCTCCGGGCCTACGAGGAAGCCGCCCAACTGGTCTCGTCGGCCGTATGGCGCGGCGACTTCCTGGACGGTGCAGCGCTCGCCGCCGAGCGGCTCGGCCGCCAGGACATGACGAAACGACTGGAGGTCGCTTTTCGGCAGGCGCCGTCGCTCGTTCGTCTGCTCCGCTGGCTGGCCAGCGGCGATCCCAGCCCAGCCGCCCTGCGCCGGCGCGCGGCGTCGCTACTGCGCGATGGATCCCTCGAGCTTCCGATTTTCCGTAGCATCCTTCACCTCGTGACCGGCGATATCCCGGCCGCCGCAGCGGTGCTCGCGAGCGCCCACGGGTTAGGCTGGTCGGAACAGGACCACCCCGGCCCCCACCTGTTCTCTGCCTTCGCGACATTGCTGGGGGCGACGACGAACCCCGCGATCCGCGCCGTCGACGCGTCCGATTACTTCGACGAAGCCTCCGCAGCCGACGGGGCTGAATCGAAGCTGCCCACCCCGCCGCTGGTCGAGATTCTGCGAAGGGCGTCGCTCGACGACACCTTGACCGCCGCCGACCACACATCCATGCGGGACGCGATGCGCTCGGCTGCGATCGCCCGGGTTGACGGCGTCCTCGGCGATAAACGCCGCCGCCGATACGAACACGCCGCCGTCCTCGTGGCGTGCTGCGCCGAGCTCGACGCGGGGGTCGGCCCCGAGTCACCGCATCCTCTCAAATGGGTGACCGCGCTCCAGAAGCGAACGTCCCGTTTCCCGGCGTTTCAGGCGGCGTTGAGCGCGGAGCTCGCGCGACGTCTCGTCAGGGTTTAAGCGGACGGGCCGCGCCCGGCCCCTTCCATGCACGGCAAGAACGGGGGCGCGTCCATATCGGGCCCGGACGCGCCGCCGCGAACGTGCCCGTCGGGCCGGGCGCCGTTCTCGGGCGCGTGGGCACAGGATGTCCCCGACGGGCTTCCGCCTCCCGAGAGCACCGTGGTACAGTTTTGCCCGCCCGGAAGTGGGAGCGCGCGGGGGAGCCGCCCACGGGGAAGGGGGTTTTGTGCCGCGCAACGACCAGATCGTCCGGATTCTCAGCGTCGCGCGGGCGCTGGCCGCCAGTCGGCGTGGCGTTTCGTTGAAGGCACTGGCCGAACGGGAAGGCTGGCACTGGCGTACGGTCTACCGTGACAAGGACGCGCTGCAGGCGGCAGGATTCCCCATCCGGGAGCCGAGCCCAGGGCGCTACAAGCTGGACGACGGCTGGGGGGTCCCCAACCTCCCGGGGGTCGAGCCGGACGAGATCGCGGCTTTCTTCGCGATACGCGCCCTGGCGGAGAGCTGGCGGACGACGGCGCTCGGCAAGCCGCTCGATCGGCTGTGGATGAAGCTCGCCAGCGCGCGTGGCGGTCAGGGAACCCTCGTGCCCTCGCGCGAGGCCTGGTTCACCGTCCGATCGCCGCTGGCGATCGACTACCGCGCCCACGACAAGATCATCGCCACGTTCGAGCGGGCCGTTCGCGAGCATGCCGTCGTGAGCTGCCAGTACGCAGCGCTGTCGACCGGCGCGACGACCAACCGCGAGATCGAGCCCGGCGAGCTCTACTGGGATCCCGGGCTCGAGTCGCTCTACGTCATCGGCTGGTGCCGGTTGCGCGGCGCCGTCCGCGTGTTCGCCGTGCACCGATTCCTGACGGCGACCCCGACCGGCGACAAGTTCGCGCCCCGCGGCGAGGCGCGGTCCGCGGCCGCGCTCAAGCATGCTTTTCGGGTCTGGCGCGGGGACAACGTCGAAGTCGTGCGCGTGCGCTTCTCGCGCGCGGCCGCCCAAGAAATCCGCGAGCGAACGTGGCGGCCCCGCCAGCGCGTCGAAGAAGAGCCCGGAGGGGCGGTCGTCCTCGCCTTGGAGGTGTCGGGGACGGCCGAGGTGGCGCGCTGGGTGATGGGGTTCGGCGGCGAGGCGGAGGTGCTCGCGCCTGCGGAATTGCGGCGCGACGTCGAGGCGCGGCTGCGGGCGGGAGCGGCGAGGTACGGCGGCGAGCGGGCGCAGCGGGCGGCGGAGGACGGCGAAGAAGAGTTGTTGGCCTGGGATGACAAGGGGGCGGGTTAGGGTGGCGGGCGTGGGAGTACCAGGAATGAGGCCGGCCGGCTTGCAACTGCTCCGGCCCGAAAATGCTTGGGAGCGTCTACCACTGCCCTACATCGCAAGTCTTCAATGGGGCCGTCGGCGGATGCCGACCGACATTACGACACCGCGGGCGTGGCCCCAGCATTTTGGAGGCGCTGGAAACCACGCCCGACCGAGGGTTTGGACGGTGCCCTACATGGGAGATGGGAGTCGGAAGCGTGACTCGTGACTTCACAACTGCCTTCGAGAATCTCACCGGGAAATCGCCGTTTCCTTGGCAAAAGGCGCTCTACGATCGACTGCTCGGAGGAGACATACCGGCAAGCTGCGATCTGCCGACCGGCCTCGGAAAGACGTCGGTGATCGCCATCTGGCTACTGGCTCGGATAGCGGGCGCGCCTTTACCTCGCCGGCTGGTCTACGTGGTCAACCGGCGTACCGTGGTCGATCAGACCACAGACGAAGTGTTGCGACTTCGTGAGAACTCCGCCCGAGTTGGACTCGAGGACGCGCTCGCCGTGTCCACCCTGCGTGGGCAGATGGCCGATAACCGCGCTTGGTCGGCCGATCCATCGAAGAACGCCGTGATCTGCGGGACCGTCGACATGATCGGCAGCCGTCTCCTCTTTGGAGGCTACCGAATCGGATTTCGCAGCCGGCCGCTCCACGCGGGCTTCCTCGGGCAGGACACTCTCGTCGTACACGATGAGGCCCATCTCGAGCCCGCCTTTCAGCAGTTACTTGTAGATATCCAGCTGGAACAAAACCGAGCGGGCGACCCCTGGCCGATACGCGTGATGGAGCTGACGGCGACATCACGCAGCTCTGTTGAGGACGCTTTTCGGCTGACCGATGCCGATCGGGATCATCCGATGGTCGCCAAGAGGCTGCACGCGATCAAAAGGCTGGCTCTACACGCGTCCGACGACCGAGTCCTGCCATCAAGTGTGGCGGCACAAGCGCTCGCTTTCCGTGACTCAGGACTGGCAGTCCTCCTTTACCTGCGGACGATTGACGCCGTGACGAGCACAGTTTCGCTGTTGCGTCGAGGCGGTGTCCAGGTCCAGCAGCTCACGGGAACCATGCGGGGCTACGAACGTGATCGCCTCGTGGACGATGACCCCGTGTTCGCGCGCTTTCTACCGGACTCGGACTCGAGTCGAGCCGCCGGGACCGTCTATCTCGTGTGCACCAGCGCGGGCGAGGTGGGCGTCAATCTATCGGGCGATCACCTCGTGTGCGACTTGACGACTTTTGATTCGATGGCTCAACGTTTCGGCCGCGTGAATCGCTTCGGTCAGCGGAACGACAGTGAGCTTCACGTGTTCCATCCGTCGGCAGAAGAGCTTGACGCCGAGGATCCTGTCGAGGCACGCCGCCTCCGTACTCTGCGCCTGTTGCAAGCCCTGAAGGGCGATGCTTCTCCCGCCGGACTCGGCACGTTGGACGCGGAAGCGCGACGAGACGCCTTCGCGCCCGAGCCCAAGATTCTGGAGGCCACAGAGATCCTTTTCGACAGCTGGGCGCTGACAACCATCCCCGGCTCAGTACCCGGCCGACCGGAGGTCGCGCCATATCTTCATGGAGTTGCAGACTGGGAGCCGCCGACAGCCCAGGTCGCATGGCGCAAGGAGGTCGGGTGGTTTACCGAGGATCTCCCGAAGAACCGTCGGTATTCGCAAGAGGTACTCGACGACTATCCGCTCAAGCCGCACGAGCTCCTTTCGGATCGAACTTCGCGAATCATCGACGCGCTCGCGAAGATAGCCGCGAAGCAGCGCGACTCGCAGTTACCGGTCTGGATCGTTTCGGAGAGGGGCAGGGTAACTCCCTCAACGCTGCCAGAACTTGTCGGCCGAGATCGCAAGCGCCTCGAACGTGAGCTCGATGGGTGCACCATCCTGCTTTCGCCGGCATCGTGCGGCCCCGTGGACGGGATGCTCACTGCGGAGAGCGGCGAGAAGGCGGGATCCGATGGCGATGTGGCCGACGAGTGGTACGACACCGAGAACCGCCCAATGCGCCAGCGAGTGATCGACAGTGGCCCGAAGCCAGAGGGCATGCGGCTCGTGCGATCGGTGTCCCTGGTCGATCGCGAAGAGGACATCGATGCCGACGACGAGGGCGCGGTCGAGCGCCCCCAACGGTGCGACTGGTACGAGCGACCGCGCGGCGCCGACACGGAGGGATCACGTAGCGGCACACGTCCCGTTCTGCTCGACGTTCACGGAGCCGACGTCGAGCGCGAGGCTGAGAAGATCGTCGAGCGCCTCGCCTTGGCACCGGCGCTCAAACGCGCGGTGGTGACGGCCGCGCGGTTGCATGACATCGGCAAGAACCGTAGCGTCTGGCAGCGCAGCGTTGGGAACACGGATCGAACCCGCCTCCTTGCGAAGTCCGGCGGCTCGATGAAACCCCTTGAGATCACTGGATATCGCCATGAACTGGGTTCGATCCTGGATGCGGAGCGCAGCGCGTTCTTGCGATCGGTGGACAACGAAGAAGAGCGCGAGCTGATCCTGCACCTGATCGCGGCTCATCATGGCCGAGCGCGGCCTCACTTCCCTGAGGACGAGCTATTCGATCCCGAAGCGCATGACGTCGATCTGCGCGAGGTGGGCGTGAGCGTGGCGACGCGCTTCGCGAAGCTCCAGAAGCGATTCGGGCGCTGGGGCCTAGCCTACCTAGAATCTCTCGTGCGGGCCGCGGACTACGCGGCCAGCGCAAACCCCTCGGAAACGCTGGAAGTGACACCGTGAGCTTCAAAGTGCGGGTGGCCGCCCAGAATCCCGGCCAATTCTTCGCGTGCTGCGGGCTCTTTGAACTCGCGGACCGCCTCACGGGAGGCGCCGAAGCGCGGTTCGATGCCACACACTTCATCGTGGATGCGCAGTGCACACTCACGGAGCTACTCGATCGGTGGACGGCATGTCCGGTGGAACAACTGGAAGCAGACGACGACACGGCATCACCGATGCGAATCGGCAGGCCTTTCGACCTGATGCTGGATTGGTGGAAGGACACCGACTCTGGAGGCCGCGACCTCAAGGTGTGGGCGGGCACGATGCAGAGCGGCCGCATCATGCGAGCCATGACTGCGGCGCTTCGAAACGCCCAGTTTCATACTGAAGGCCTGCTGGATGTCGGTTGCATCGTCTACGACCCGGACGAGCCGACGAAAAAGGTGGAGCCGTTTTACTTCGACGCGCGGCGGGCGCCGAACTCGCACTCACGAGACGTCGGCTTCTCCCCGAATGACCTCGATCTCACGACCACGGCGTTCCCCGCGGTCGAAGCGCTGGCGTTGGTTGGACTGCAGCGGTGTCGCCCGGCTCCGGTGGCGAACCGAAAGCGCATCTTCGACTATCGCGCTTGGGCCACGCCGATCCCGGTCGCTGTCACAGCACCGGTCGTTGCGGGTGCCGTCAATTTACCCGGCTCGTACCGATTTCGTTTCGAAGTGTGGTTTCGGACGGGCCAAAGGAAGCACAAAGCCTTTCGTCCCGCCATTCTCATTGACAAGGGAGAAATGCCCGATGCTTGATATGACCGTTCTCGACAACTATATCTCCGAATCAGGACCCGCCGCGATCGTGCTGCGAGACGAACTTGTCCCTGTCGAAGGGCCCGACGGCGTCTTCTTCCCCCCCACGTACGCGAAGGGGGACGAGTTTCCGGGCGGATACAACATTGACGTTCCCTCAACGGGCGTCAATGTCTGCTTGGTCGACAGCGTCGGTTCCCAAGCGAACCGCATCGAGCCTATGTTCGGCCGAGAGCCCTATTCGAAGCTCGTTCCGCAGATCTGCATCCGCGCCGGCGAAAAGATCGTCAACTTGCTTGAAGCGGGTCACCGAGCCGGCGACGCTATCGTCAGGTGCTCGAGCCTCCAGAAGGAACTACACGACGCGTTCTTGGCGCTGCTCAAGGGAGACGCGGCGCCGCTCGCCAGCATCGCGCCCACATCGCTGGTCTTCGGCGTTTGGGACTCCAGGGACACCCAAGCTAAGGCGCCGCGCCTCCTCGCCTCGACAATCCGAGCGTACGACGTGCGGCGACTCACACGCTCGGCCCAGTACGTGCCGGCCGTGGAATACGTGAAGGACAACGTGCTGGAGGAG
>DASZVW010001085.1:0-6296 GCA_035546895.1 Polyangia bacterium | reverse complement strand
TACTCCTCGACCTGCCGGCACACCGCGAGGTTGTGATTCGAGACGGTCGGCGGGGCGGGGTCCGGCAGCGCCGCACGATCGAGCTCGTCGGCGAGCTGCATCTTGCCGACGCGAAGCACCCAGGCCCGCTCAAGCGGCTGCATCCCCTGATCCTCGAGCCCGTCGCCTTCCGTCGTTTCTTCGGCCGCGACGTCCTCCCCCTCGACGTCGCCTTCCTCGAAGGGCTCCAGCACGGGGGTGCCATCGGGTTCCATCGGCCCGATTCCACGCAGGGAAAGAACCAGGCCCTCACCTTCCTCCAAGCGCCGGGAGAGTGCCGCCAGGGCCTCGTGTCCGGGCAGGCGCTCGGCGAGATGGCCGACCAACCTCATCAGTCGTTCCTGGCGCTGTGACTGGCCGGCGATCTCCGCAAGCGCCCGCTCGGCCTGGCGGCAGGCGTGGCCGACGCCTGCTTGCGGCACCCGTTCGCGTCGGGTCGCGGCCTTGATCGCGCCCGGCGTCAGCCGAATCGCCGTTGCATCCCCAGACCCTCCAGTGTCAGGCGCCACGTCCGTCGCCTTCTCGGCCCGGGGGTACAAGCCGAAGTCGTCGCAGCCCCCAACTTCCGTCGGCAGGATCACCAGGTCACCCGGAGCGATTTCGTCGACGGCAATATCGCCGTCGGCACCGCCGCCGACCCGGATCTCGCCATGTCGGATCACAAGGAACCTGGGCAGGCCATCACCCGCGCCGCTTGATTCGACGGCGGCCTTGACTCCGGTCTCGCCTTCGACATCGGCATCCGCCAGCGCCGCCCTCCCCGCCGCGGCCGATTCACCGAGCAAGCCGGTGAGCAACGACCTGGCGTTGAGAACATTCAGCCTGAGCAGCTCGCGACCATCCGGGGGAACCAGTTCGATCAGCATCTTGCTGTAGTCCACGCCCCCCTCTCCCGCATCGAGGCGCAGGTCGCTTCTCCAGCAGATCTCGACATCGGCGGTCGGATCGCTCCTCGCGCCCTTGAGAAACGACTCGATGTCGGGATCGCCCCACCTGTGCGGGATGGGCGAGGTCTGTACCAGGCACTCGATCACCTCCCTGGTCAGCAATGGCGCGTCGGAGACCTTGACGGGGGCGGGCCGCCCAGGGTCGTCGTGCATCGCCGCGACCGAGACATCGATATTTCCGTCGTGATCTCGCCGGGACTCCAGCCATGCCCAGGCGCGCGCCTCGTCCTCTCCGTAGAGCCAGGAGTCCGCGTCCGGCACGATCACCGCGGTACCTACCGCCTTTCCCGCACGGTTCAGCCGTCCCAGCCGCTGCACCAACGCGGAAGACGACGCCGACTCGGTCACCAGAGCTTCGACGTCGACGTCCAGCCCCACCTCGAAAGTTTGGGTGGCGACCACGACGAGGGGGCGCTCGGGAGCGACGCCGTCGAACAGGACGCGCCTCCGGGCGGCATTCAGAAACCCCTCCCGGTCGGCCTGGCGCTGCGGGCCGATCAGCAAACCGAGGTCGACATCGTCGCTCAGCTTGGCTTTGAGGGCGCCCCAGACCCGACGGGCACGGGCGACCGTGTTGACGACACAGGCCAGAGTAGATGCCCCTCCAGCCAGGCAATCGAGGCACTCTGCCGCCAGCACCTTGATGCGGTCGTCTTCCTTGTCGCTCGGGGGCGTGACCAAACGCGCCGACTTCGCCCCCTGCCAGCGCGGGCCCAGCCGCGCCTTGTCCTCCTCGTTGAGCAGGACGGCCTCGCCGTCACCGTCCCGTGGGGTGGCGGTCAACTCGATCAGTCGCAGCGCCGGCAGGTCCAGTCCCGGATCTTCCTCGGCCCGCGTCTCGATCACCCGCTCCACCGTTTGGCGAAAGGGGTCCGCAAGATGGGCCTCGTCGAGGCAGATGGTGGTGTCGCAGGCCGACAGGCCGGCCGCCACGGACAACGACCGGCGGCCGACTCCGTAGCCCCGAAAGAGCAGGCGCGAACCGATCTGGGCAACGGTGCTGGTGATCACCTCGGGCTGCAGCGGCCCCTGAAGCTCGATCCTCTCGTCAAGTCCCCCCCGCCACCGACTGGCGACCAGCGGGCGGTCGCCGGACAGGTCGGCGAGCGCCGCGGCCGTCTCATGCAATGGGTCGCCGGCGTCTGCCAAAGCGCGATCCAGGCGCCGACAAAGCCGCGACGCGTGCTCATGAACCTCGTCGACGAGAATGCGCCGATCGATCGCCCAGACGATCCTGACCCCGAGGGTCCGCCGCCCGCCTTTGACCAGTTGCCCCGCCAGGGCCCAGACGAGAGCATCGACCGCCGTCGTCTTGCCTGAGCCGGTCGGCACACCGACGACCGCCGGGGGGCTTCCGTCCAAGCAGGCTTGCGCGAACTCCTGCTGCCACGGATACGGAGCACGCGGCACGGTGCCGGCGGTGCGGGTGCCGTCCGGCTCGAGTCCGGATACCTCGGCCAGGAACTCGGCGAACCCGATCATCGCTCGCCGCTGCTCCCGTACGCGTCACGAGGGATGCACAGTCCCATCCCGAAGTGCCGGGCGCGCCCCAGGAGGACCGGGCCCTGGACCGGCTCCGGAAAGGTGATCTCAAGGTGTCCGCCGGGGCCGCCGAGGAGGCTTCTCCATTGTGCCGGGACCCGACTCGGCGGCATCATTCCGCGGCCCCCTCGGAGCGGGGCGACCGCCTCGGGAGTCGGCAGGCCGACGTGCCGGCAGTCCACCTCGACCTGCCCCAGCAGCCCGCCGCGATTGTCCTTGCGCCAGTGCGAGTGGACCACCGGCGTCACCGTGCGCCAGGTCGAGGCGGGCTCGGTGTAGAGGCTCGTGCGCAGCGTCCACAGGGAGGCCTGGCGCGAGTCGGGTTCGCTCAGCCAAACCCTGCCGGCGCCCGGGATCTGGACGAACCGCTGCTCGCGGGCCGGGCCCGGCCCGGCCAGGTGGGCCAGCCCGGCCACGATCCGCTCCCGTTCCTCGTGGATACGCGGGGCCCGCTCGGGACCGGGGAGGACGAAGGCCACGCCTCGGATGCGGCCATCCGGGTGTGGGCCGGTCACCGACGGCAGCGACACGATCGCGCAATGGGGATCGGCGCCCCTGGCGCGCAGCGATGGTGGCGCCTCGCCGGGAGACCCGGGCTCGTCGAAGGCACCCAACAGCGCCACCCTGACCGCCCGGGCGAAGAGATAGGCGGCCGCGACCCTGGGGATCAGATCGCTGCGCTGCGGATCGACGGCCAGGATGATCATCTCCCCCCACCAGTGGGGATCGACGACGTCGACGCGATCGGCGCCCGGTGGCCGGTAGAGGACGGTTCGCCCGGTCGGGATGGCGGGAACCATGCCGGTCCCTTCGAGGCCGGGCGACGAGCTGGCACGGGCCCGCTCGCGGCGGTCGAAGGCGGCAAGCGTGGTGGCGTCGGGAACGCGCACCGACGCCGCGTCGGCGGCCATGCTCGCATCGTCGGAGGGAGTCCAAACGTCGTCCTCGACACTTGCCTCGCCGGCGTCGACGGCGACGATCGCCGGCGAGCGCGTCGTCCCCAGGAAGGCGATGTCCCCGGCAAGGGACCTAAGGCGGTCAAACGCGTCGTCCTCGAACTCGAGGTCGGGCCAGACGAACGCAAGCTCGGTATCGCCGACCGCGACGCCCGCCTTGCTCACCTGCGATCTCTCGCGGCCGAGGTTGCGGGGAGAGAGCCCCGCTTTCGCGTTGACGTAGTTCCTGGGAACCCACCTGGTGGCGCCGCGCAACATGTAGACCCCATCGGGTCGAGAGGCCTCTCCGATCCTCGTCACCTGAGGCGCCTGAACCAGTGGCGACGGGGCCTCACACAGTCGCTGGATCACCTCTCGGTCGAGTTCGAGCGATCCTCCGTGACGTCCGTGCGCGGCCGCCAACAGAGCGCCGATCAGGCGCAGCGGGCTGGGTGGCCACTCCGCCTCGGGAGGAGTCGTGACCGAGACCGCGTGGTAGACCCCGAGCGGGAAGCGAACGCGGAAGCGCAGCATCGGCCCGGCCTATGCAGCGCTGGTTTCGGCGATGGCCTTGTCGACCAGATCGTTGAGCACCTTGCCGGCTTTGAGATTGACGCTTCGGTCCTCGACCCCGGCCTTCTCGACGGCCGCCCGGAAAAGCTCCTCCGCCTCGGCGAGCGAGAGGGTGAAGTCGCCGCCATCGCCTCCGGACGGCGAGGCGATGACAAACGACGGCTCGCCGTCCGGCACCAAGGCACAGCCTGCCCGCAGGTCCCAACCCGAGGCGCAGCGCAAGAGGACCGAGTAAAGGGCGAGGGCCGCCAACATCGACCGCGCGGCAACCGCGTCGTACTTCGCGAAACCGAGGCGACGTAGGGACGGAAAGGAGAGGAACCCGCTGTACCTGGCCTCGGTGATCGACACGCCTCCGCGCAGCTTCTGGGGCGGAATCGAGCTCAAGCCCTGCTCGGAGAGTTTCTTGACCCCTTTCGACAGGTCGCTGGCCTCACCCAGGTTGAGTGGATCGCGGCGTGCGGCGATCCGCTTCTGCTCGATCGGGTCGAGGCCGATCAGGGTCGTGGTCAGACTGCGCCCGATCCTCACCTGCCCGTGCGGCCCCTTGCGGTGAGAATCCCAGACGCCGAAGAGGAGGTCGTGGGCGGAGGTCTCGAGGATCGGATCGAGCGCGTCGGAGTGGGCGAGCGAGAGCTCCTTCCCCCTGTCGCTGTCCTCGAACTTGCCGTCGTCGTCGAGGGCGTCGGAGAGCCGGATCCAAGCATCGAAAATACGATGGGGCACCTCAAGCGTGGAAATCGTGATCGGCTCGCCGACCGTCGGCTCGATCGTCGTCGTCGACACCGGAAGCGGATACCGATCCGCTCGCTTCAATGCCTGCAGGGCCTCCTCGATGCGGTTGGCCGCGGAGCCGACGCTGTCGAGCTCGATCGCCGCCCTCGGACTTCCATCGAGGTGCCGCTCGTGTATCTCCAGAGGATCCTCGTATGAGGGCGGCATCACCGGCAGGTCGCTGGTCGGCAAAAGCTTCAACCGGATTTCGATTCCCGCGGGCCTGCTCGACGACGGATCGTCAGAGAGGCCTTCGTGCAGAACGTCCAACAGATTCGAGCTCATGGTTCCTTTTCGTGCGACGAGTAGATCGATGGCGTAACTGGGTTTGACGGCCGACCGGGTTCTGGCCAGGCAGACTGGTCGGATCCGGACCATCGGATCCGACCTCAGGCGCCCTCCTCAGCCGCGAAGACACGACCGTACCCATTGCCTCGGACGGCGTTTGGAGCGGAAATTCCAACACCGTTGCGCTTAGACGCCGCGAGTCCGACGCTACCATTCGAATATGGCCGCATCGCCGACGATCAAGGTGGAGTTCGATCGGGAACTTCTCGAGCGGCTTCGTCGACGTCACCCGGACATGGGCGACCGCGAGCTGCTGGAGTCGATGGCGAAGATGACCCTCGGCCGCGAATCCCTGCGCCGGGTTCAGGAGCGCAGCACCCTCTCCGAAGAGGAGGCGATCGCGCTCGGGGTAAAGGCCGTGCACGAGGCCCGGCGCGGGCGTCGAGCAACCGCTTGAGGCGCCTTGTCGTCGATGCGAGCACGCTGACCTCCGGCGTGGCAAGTCGTCACGGTGGCGGTGCGCCTTGGCTGCTGCTGCTCGCACTGCTCGATTTCGAGTTCGAAGCGATCGTCTGTCCGAGGTTGCTCGGTGAGTTCGAGGATGCGCTCGGCAACCGCTACTTTCAGGAACGCTTCGATGCGGGCGACCTGGAGGGGATCGTCGCCAACGTCGCTGAAGTGGCCACTTCATATGGCGATCCGGCTCGCGTGGAGCCGTTGCTGCGCGATCCCGACGACGATTATCTCGTGGCGCTCGCGCGGGAATCCGGGGCCGAGGCGATCGTCAGCGGCGACAAGGATCTGCTCGACCATCCGGGTCTGGAACCACCGGCGATAGGTGCCCGGAGCGCGTGCGAGTTGCTTGGATTGCTCGACTGAACCTGCCGGCCTATTCAGCTACGGGAAGGGCGGGTTAGGGTTCCCCGTCTGACAGGGGCCGCTCGCCGCGAGCCGTCGTCAGACCAGCTCGAGGTAGACCATCTCGGTCGAGTCGGAGCGACGCGGGCCGAGCTTGACGATGCGGGTGTAGCCGCCGGGGCGCTCCGAGTAGCGGGGCGCCACCTCGTCGAACAGCTTGTGGACGATGAACTTGTCGTTGTGCAGGGCCGCGAGGGCCTGGCGACGGGCGTGCAGGTCGCCCCGTTTGGCGAGCGTGATGAGCTTCTCGACGTCGGGCTTGACCGCCTTGGCCTTGGCC
>DASZVW010001084.1:0-10857 GCA_035546895.1 Polyangia bacterium | reverse complement strand
GAAATACGTCCAGACCTCGGACGCCCCGGCCACCCGCTGGCCGCGCACGGGACGGCCGCCGATGGCGCGGCGGCCGAGCTCGAGCGCTGCCAGGATGAGGCTCGCCCGCACCGGCCCGATGCCGGCGAACCCGGCCAGCTCCTCGGGCGTGGCGCGCAGGAGCCCCGCCGGCCCGTCGGCGCCGCGCAGGACCGCGGCCGCCACGTCGAGCGCGCTCGACCCGCGCGTGCCCGCGCCCAGCACGATCGCCAGGAGCTCGCTGTCGGTCAGCTGTTCCGCGCCCCGCTGCGCCAGGCGTTCGCGCGGCCGCGCCTCCGGTTCCATCGCCGCAATCAGCGTCATCGCGCCTCGAGCATCGCAACGGCCGTGCCACGCGGCGCCAGGGCCGCACGGCCCGAGCGCAATTGGCGTTGCAAAACTATTGCTTTGGACTTCCGCGGAAGGCGTGCTAGGTTGTCACCAACGCTCGT
The DNA here is from genome assembly GCA_035546895.1 of Polyangia bacterium. Classification (GTDB taxonomy): domain Bacteria; phylum Myxococcota_A; class Polyangia; order Fen-1088; family Fen-1088; genus JADGRB01. Next base: position 10,387 of record DASZVW010001084.1, on the reverse strand, counting down.
GGTTCGCGGCAATCTGGCCGCACCGACGTTGGGAGGTTGGGAGGCCGCGGTGGTTCGTGACGGCCCCCGGAGAGGCTTTCACAGGGTGCACGAGGGTTTGTTGGGTTGACCGGCGAGGCGTCAGCGCCCGATTTTCACAGGAGTTTGAGACTGAGTTCCGACGAAGAGGCACCGGCCTCTGCAGGCGCGAACGGCGCCGCGGGCCGGCAGAACGAGACAGGATCTTCCACAGCGGCGGTCCCCGCGACCGCGTTGGATGACGGTGTTCCCACCATCGTGATCCCGAGCGCGGGCGCGGAGGACGACGACCGCGCCGCGAGCGGCTTCGGCATCACGGCGCCCCCGGTCGCAGAGGCGGCGCCGGTCATCGCGGCCGCGCCGGCCGTGCCGCCGTCGCCCGCGTTGGCGCGCGCGCTCGAGAAGATGCGCGCCGTCTTCCACATCCGTGATCTGCGTCCGGGACAGGCCGAGATCATCGAATCGGTGCTGGCCGGGCGCGACACGCTGGCGATCATGCCGACCGGCAGCGGCAAGTCGCTCACCTACCAGCTCCCGACGCTGGTGCTGGAGGGGCCGACGCTGGTCGTCTCGCCGCTGCTGGCGCTGATCGAGGACCAGTACACCAAGCTGAAGGCGGCCGGCGTCCCGGTGGTGCGCATCGACTCGACCCGCACCGCGAAGGAGCGGGCCGCCGACCTGGCCGCCGTGCGCGAGGGGACCGTCCGCCTGGTGATGATCACCCCGGAGTCGGTGAACTCGCCCACCGTCCAGGAGGCGCTGGAGGGGGTGAAGTTCTCGCTGTTCGCGGTCGACGAGGCGCACTGCGTGTCGCAGTGGGGGCACGACTTCCGCCCCTCGTACCTCGGCCTGCGCCGCGCCGTCACCGTGCTGGGGCGGCCGCCCATCCTGGGCCTCACCGCCACCGCCACGCCGGAGATCGGCGACGACGTCCTCGTCCAGCTGGGGATGAAGGACGCCAAGGTCTGCCGCGTCTCCTTCCACCGCCCCAACCTGGCGTTCGACGTCCGCAAGGTGGCGGGCGAGGCCGACAAGCTGCGCCAGCTCGGCAAGCTCATCCAGCGGCTGCGCCGCCCCGGCATCGTCTACTGCGCGACCGTACGCGCGGTCGACGACCTCTACGTGGCGCTCCGCCACGGCAAGATCCCGGTCGAGCGCTACAACGGCAAGATGACCACCGAGGAGCGCGAGAAGTCGCAAGCCTCGTTCATGCAGCCCGGGCGCAAGGTGGTCATGCTGGCCACCAACGCCTTCGGCCTCGGCATCGACAAGCCGGACATCCGCTACATCATCCACTACCAGATGCCCGGCTCGCCCGAGGCGTACGTCCAGGAGGCGGGCCGCGCCGGCCGCGACGGCAAGCCGTCGCGCTGCGTGCTGCTCTACCAGCCGGAAGACCTGCAGATCCAGGAGCACTTCCTCAAGGAGGCGCACCCGACCAAGGCGCAGGCGCGCATGGTCGCCGAGGGGCTCTACGCCTGGAGCGACGAGGGGAAAGAGGTCTCGGTGCGGGACCTGGCGATGTCGCTGGCGCTCCCCGAGCGGCGCGTGCGGGTCATCTTATCCGTTCTGGAGGGGATGGGCGTCGCCGAGGAGGTGAAGGCGGCGCGCTGGAAGGGCGTCGACCCGCGCCCCTCGCGCGAGCAGATCGACAAGGCGGCGATGGTGTTCGAGGCGCGGCGCATCTCCGATCGCCGGCGGCTCGAGGCGCTGCTCAAGTACATGAACACGCAGCGCTGCCGGGTGCAGATGCTGCGCGCCTACTTCGGCGAGGCCGAAGGGGAGAAGTGCGGCCTCTGCGACTCCTGCGCGGGGCTCGACAGCGAGGTCTTCGATCCCGGGTCGGACGACGCGCGGCACGGGCTGCACGCGGCGACCGACTTCCACGCCCGCCCCCGGCGCCGGCGGCGCGGGCGCGGCGGCTACGACCAGCCGGTGGCGCCGACGCCGATGCAGGCCCCGCCCCCGCCGGCGTACGAGACGGCGATCCCCACCGATCTCCTGCCGCCGCTGCCGCCGGTCGAGATCGCCGCCGCGGCCGACGAGGCGCCCTTCGACGAGGGGCGCTGGGCGGACGGTGGCGGCGCCAGCGCCGAGCCGCTCTCCGGCGAGGTGGTGATCGATCCGGCCGACGACTGGGCCACCCCCGCCGCCGCGGCGCCCGCCGACGGAGCCGCGCCGAGCAGCGACGCCGTGCTGCCGCCGGAGAGCGAGGCCCACGAGGCGCGCTGGGTGGCGGTGCGCGACGCCAACATCCGCCCCTACGTCGACTGGCGCGCGGGCGCGCCGGTGCCGCTGCCGCCGCTGGCCATCCGGCCGGGCAGCAACGGCTCCCGCGGCCCGCAGCCGCAGCAGCACCAACACCAGCACGGCGGCCAGCAGCACCACGGACGCCCCGGCTACAACAACCAGGGTCCGCGCAACGGCGGCGGCCGCCGGCGCCGCGGGCGCGATCGCGACCGCCAGCGGCACGGCCACGACAACAACCGGCACCGCGACCGCGGGCCGCGCCTCCCCGGGTTCTACAACCCGGGCGGCGATTAGACGCTCAGGCCTGCGTCTTCAGCCAGGCCACGAAGCGGGTGATCCCCTCCTCGATGGGGACCTTGGGCGCGTAGCCGAGCGCGCGGCCCGAGAGCGTCACGTCGGCCAGCGTCCGCTTCATGTCGCCCGGCTGCTCGGGGAGCCACTCGATGGTCGGCTTCTTCCCCAGCGCCCGGCTGATGAGCTCGACCAGCCCGAGCAGCGTCGTCGTCCGCGAGCCGCCCAGGTTGTAGATGCGGTGGCCGGGCGCCGCCACCGCCTCGTCGATGGTGGCCGCCACGCCGTCGATGATGTCGTCGATGTACGTGTAGTCGCGGCTGGTGCTGCCGTCCCCGAACAGCTGGATCGGCTTGCCCGCCGAGATGAGCCGCCCGAACTTGTGGATGGCCAGGTCTGGCCGCTGCCGCGGGCCGTAGACGGTGAAGAAGCGGAGGCAGGCGACGTCGAGCGCATAGAGATGATGCGCGGCCCAGAGGAGCAGCTCGCCCGAGCGCTTGGTCGAGGCGTAGGGCGAGAGCGGCTTCAAGCAGAGGTCCGACTCCTTGAACGGCGGCTCGCTGTCGAGCCCGTACACTGACGAGGAGGAGGCGAACACGAAGCGGCGCGCGCCGGCCGCGCGGGCGGCGTCGATCATCCGCTGGGTGCCGACCAGGTTGACGTCGGCGTAGCGCGCCGGCTCGGCCAGCGACGGCCGCACCCCCGCCAGCGCCGCCAGGTGCACCACCACGTCGAAGCGCCCGTCGCCGAACGCCCGCCCGAGCGCCGCCGCGTCGCGGATGTCCCCCTCGGCGAAGGAGAAGCGCGCCTCGCCGCGGAGCCGCGCCAGGTTCTGCTCTTTCGTGGCGCGCGGGTAGAACGGATCGAAGTTGTCGAAGCCGACCACCTCGTCGCCGCGCGCGCACAGGCGCTCCGAGAGATGAGAGCCGATGAACCCTGCCGCGCCGGTGACGAAGATCCGCATGCGCCGCTATGGTACACGGTCCGCGGCGGCCGGCAGCCGGAGCGACAGCAAAAACTCGACGTTCCCCTTGCCGCCGGTGATGGGCGAGACCGTGTCCGCCCCGACCTCGAACCCGAGCCCGGCGGCCGCCGCCCGCACCTCGGCGAGCGCGCGCGCCCGCGCCCCCACGTCGCGGACGATCCCCCCCTCGCCGACGTCGGCCCGCCCCACCTCGAACTGCGGCTTGACCAGCGCGATCACCGGCGCGCCCGGCCGCGCGTGCGGCGGCAGCGCCGGCAGCACCAGCCGAAGCGAGATGAAGGAGACGTCGATGACCACCAGGTCGGCGCGCTCGGGGAGCAGATCGGCCGGCGCCGTCCGGATGTTCGTCCGGTCGATCACCCGCACCCGCGCGTCGGAGGCCACCTTCCAGTCGAGCTGCCCGTGCCCCACGTCGACGCAGTACACGCGCGCCGCCCCGCGCTGGAGCAGGCAGTCCGTGAACCCCCCCGTCGAGGCCCCCACGTCCAGCGCCACCAGCCCACGCGGATCGACCCCGAAGGCGTCGAGCGCGTGCGCCAGCTTGAGCCCCCCGCGCGAGACGTACGGCATCGGCCCCGAGCGGAGCCGCAGCTCCGCGTCGGCGTCCACCAGGTCCCCCGCCTTGTCGACCGGCCGGTCCCCCGCCAGGACCTCCCCCGCCAGGATCAGCGCCCGCGCCCGCTCGCGCGAGGGGGCCAGCCCCTGCGCGACCAGCGCCAGATCCGCGCGCACGCGCTTGCCCCGCGGCGCCGCGGACCCCGTCGGACGCTCCATCTCCCCGGATGATAACCCGCGGTTGCAAAGCGGACGGCCCTGCGTATGATGTCGCCCGCGTTCGACCCCGGTCGGACGCCTTGGGGCTGTAGCTCAGCTGGGAGAGCGCCTGAATCGCACTCAGGAGGCCGACGGTTCGATCCCGTTCAGCTCCACGAAATCACTCAGTTTTTTTCGCTGCATGACGGCGAGAAACCGTTTCAGAGGCAAACGTTTTCTGTTCAGGCGGCGTTCTCATGCTCGTTCCGACCGCCCGCGAGCACCGTCAGCACCTTCTGCTGACGAGCACCCGCCCTGCTCCCGCCTTGGCGTAGCTCTGGAGCGTCGTCGTCACCGACTCGTGCCCCAGCGCCGCCGCCACCGCGTGCGCGCTGATGCCGGTCTCGACGGCCAGCGTGCCGTGCAGGCCGCGCAAGGTCGTCGAGCTACTGGCCGAAATGGTTGTTCTCTTCCGTCTGCCCACGACTGATCAGAGGTCGATCCTGCGGTCATCGAGAGCACCCGACGAGATCGCGGCCTATCTCCTGTCGCCGGCGGGCGGCGAGCGTGCGCTGCGCGAGCTGCGCGACGTCCTGACCGAGCTGTTCATGCGCCCCCAACCACCGGAGCATCCACGTGAAGCCCCGCGGCACGTTGCGCCGATGGCCGACACGCAACTTTTCTTGCGGAGCTGGAGGCGCCCGACCGAGATCGCTACGCGCTCGATGATCTGGCGCGGCGCGAGCCCCGTATTCGGCGCGCTCAGCGCCTCGTGCGAGCGGCGTCCCGGCGCATCCAATCCCGCGTGGGTGGTCCGGACTGGGTGCGCTATCTGGACGCCGCCCTCTCGTTCCACCTCTCGGTGTTCGAGGTCGCCTTCAACCTGGGATACGAGAACGGGCTGATCGGGCGGGCGGGCTTTGGACCTACGCCGCGCTCTGGCACGCGCGACGGTAGAATCGAACAGCGCACTTCGCGGTCGGGAAGCTTCGAACAGAGCGCCCTGATGACTTTCGTCGGCGGAGCGAACCCTTCCATGCGGTGGTGGGCGCGACGCACCCGAGCGGAGCGTCGCCACGATTGCGCGGGAGATCCCGGAGCCAAACCATCCCCGGTCCTCCTCGAGCCATTCGAATGCCGGATCGATCAGGAGGATACCTCGGACGATAGCCCAACGGCTGCAGCTCGGCGCGGTATTCGGCGCGAGCTGCAGCCCGTTGAATCGTGTCCCGGTCGCTATCGATCAAACCGCGACCTGCAGCGCAAGAACTTCGCGATCCGAACGCCCGGATGCGGCTAGGGGGTTTCCGGGCACCAGAACTGGTCTGGATGGAACCCGGCCGGGCCGCCGCAAGCGTTGCTGCCAGCGATACACAGCGGCCACTGAATGACGTGTGAGCCATTCTGCACATTCCCTCCGGAGACGCCCATATACAGGCCGGACGCCAAGTCTTGGAATGCATAGCAACCGGGATAGGGGGCGCCCAGGTCCTCCGCCTGCACCGGGCGCCATCTCGCCGTCGGGTCGCCAATGCAACCCGCCGATTCGATTTCCAGGTTGGCGCCCTGGCTGGTCGAGCGATTTACCACATTGATGCAGGTACCGTCATTCGTCCAGGGGTCGCCTAAGAGGTCTTGGAGATACACGTAACCTCCCTGCGGCAGAGTGAGCTCCCACTGCTGATCGTCACCGCTCTTCTGATAAGTAATGAGCTGCGTGCCTGCTTTCACGCCACATTTCTCGTTGGCTGGATCGCACACCTCGCCCCCTGAGACACCCAGGTAGAATGTTCCGTGCGCCGTGTTTGCATTGCGATAACGGCTGAAGGTTTGGGCCTGCGCCGATCCTGAGATTGCGGCGCCGGCGACCACGATGGCCAATCCCTGCAGAACTCGAACTCCACTTCTCCTCATGGGCCTCTCCTTTTCATTCCACAAAGGACGCCGCCACGGATGATCCCGAACGGCGTATTCGCCGTGAGTCACATACGGCCGCTCACGGGACCGCGCCGGATCTAACTAGCGCAACGCCATTCCTGCCGCGAATGGGATTTTTCCTACATTAGTCATCGGGCACGGGTCATCGGGCGCTCGTGCCATCCCGGTTTATGACGGCGCGATCGAATAGCTCCCACCGTGTGCCCACATTGAGCTTTCTCAGTAGCCGGCCGACCAGACGGGCGGCGACCTTGTTGCTCCTGCCGATGGCGCGTGCGATGTCCGCGTTCGAGGCTCCCTTGAGCAGCATGTCGCCCAACTTGCGCTCGCTTTGGGAGAGTACGATGCCCCACCTAGCAGTAAGCTCCGGAAGTTCGGGCAGGGGCCCGCGCACGAACACCGCCATTCTCCAACGTGATGGTTGACGGAGCTTGCGTTGCGCTCGCGCGAGATACGTCGAGGCCGCCTGGATCGAGATCTCGAGCTCCGCACCGATGGCTTTCAACAGAACGCCGCTCGTCACTCTGGTGACGACAGCGAGCTCTCGTGGACTGAGGTCATCGACCGGTTGTGAACACTGGCTGTCTTGCCTGACCTGAGGCATTGATGCCCCCTGCGCCCGCGACTCCCCTCGACGGCGTTTGCCTGGCACGTCCCTGCTCCGATCGGGAGATGCGTCGCACGCGAGGTCCATCCACAAATACTGCCCGGGTACCATCCGGCCTGATCGGCAAGGCGATGAACCAGCGAACGATCCACTACCAGGATCTCGGCCGGCTCGTGTTTGACACGAAGGCGGCCGGCGTCCTATCCCCAGCTCGACAGAATCACGGCGGGTTTTCTGAAACGAGGCTCCGCGGGAACGAAAATTATCGGATCGTTCGCTTCTGGTAGCGGCGGGCCGAGGGTTTCGAGGTGACTGCGTACGTCCGCCGGCGAGCACGTGAGCAAGCGCCCCCGGCGGCGCGAGGCGGGGACACGCTCTTCTGACCGGACGATGGCCCGGACGACCGATGCCCGGGGTCAGAGGATCTGGGGTAGACTACTGAAATGCGCGCGCTCGGACACGGAGGGCTTCTTGGCGTTGCCGCGCTCGCTGTGTTGGCCATCGGCTGCGGCGGGTCTGGTTCGCCGGGCGGAATCGGGGGAGCCGGCGGCGGGGGTGGAACGCACGTCGGAGGTGCCACGGGCGGCGTCGGGGGGGCCGCAGGCACTGCTGGGAAAGGCGGGGGCGCGGGCACCGCCGGTGGCGCGGGCGCCGTTGGTGGGGCCGCCGGAGCACCCGGGACCGGCGGTCTCGGAGGAGCCGGCGCGACGGGCGGCGCCGGGACGGCGGGCATGGGTGGAGCGGGCGGAGCGGGTCTCGGGAGCGGGGGCGCCTCGAGCACTCCGGACGCGGCAGCGGGCGGAGTGGGCGACGCCGGCCGGACGAGCGACGCCTCCGGGACGACCGACGGCGAGCAACCGGACGGCGGTGCCGACGGCGGCGAGCAGCTAATCGAGTTCTCGACGTGCGCCGCCTCGGCTTCGCCGCCGACGTCCAGCTCGATTAAGCTCGCGGCGGGCGCGCCGGTCGACCTGGGCCTCAGCACCAGCGCTGTGCTGGAGACGCTCGTGGTCGCCGACCTCAATCACGACGGGACTCCCGACCTTGTCGGCTCGACGATCCCTTCAGGATCGCCCCCCTGGACGGGCGCCATTCATGCCGCGCTCGGAAATCGTGACGGGACCTTCGCCGCGCCCATCACGCCGTGGGCGGGGGATCGGATCGGCACGCTCGTGGCCGCCGATGTCACCGGCGTTGACAGCCAGGATCTGATCGTGGCCGAAGATGACCGGCATATCTCGGCCCACTCGTGGTACGCGCTCGTACTGCAGAACGACGGGAACAATAGCTACCAGACCGGGACCGCGTACGCCGAGCAGACGTCCGTGCTGGCGAACCTCGGCACAGGGGACTTCAACAACGATGGGCTGGTCGATCTTTGGCTGGTCGGCGACGGTGTCCGCGTTCGACTCAATTCCACGGCCGGCTTCGGGGCCGATCAGATCGCGCGCGCGACGGTCCCGGCGGCGGTCGCCGTCGGACACTTCGACAACGATACGAACCTGGACATCGCGTATGTCGATCTCGGCGACCCCATGGTGGGGACCAGGGGCGCGGTCGGGGTGCTCTACGGTCGCGGAGATGGAACGATGCGCGCGGGCGCGTCCGGCCCCTTGAACAACTACGGTAACTATGCGTTGGTGGTCGGCGACTTCGACGGGGACGGCATCGATGACATCGCGACCCTCGTCGGTGACGCGAACGCGGTGCAACGGCTCGAGATCTTCTCGTTCTATCGGCGCTGCAGTGGGGCGCAACCTCCCGAGATCGTCCAGGAGACCGTCCTCGGGACCGTCAGGCCAATGCAGCTCGCAGCGGGCGACGTCGACGGCGACGGGATCCTCGACGTCGTCGTCGCGGTCGACGCGACCGTGATGATCTTCCGCGGGCGTGGGGACGCGACATTCTTCGATCCGGTCGTCGTCACCTATGGCGGAGGCGCGATCTACGGACCTCAAAACTTGATCCTAACTGACATCAACAACGACGGGAGACCCGATCTCGTCGTCGATTCGATGCCGAATCAATCAGGGGCCTCCAACGTCATCACGGTCTTGCTCAATATGTCGACGCCCTGAACGCAGGCCGCGTGACCGGCGTGGTTCGCCCATCAGCAACGCGAAAACTGCGACGCCGCCGGCAAGCCGCGCGATCGAGCCCGGGGATGGATTCCTTCAGCGCCGCTAGTAAAAGCTGACGTTCGACAGATTGACGTTCCAGACGCACTCGGTCGGCTCGCCGTTCGAGGTCACCGGGGTGCTCATCCACCACTGCACGCTGATCAGCTTGGAGGGGTCGATGGGGGTCGGCGGGCTGCCGCCCACGGGCGCGCCGGTGCCCGCGAACGGAACCATGATGGTGGTGGCGGTCGACGTGAGCTCCGCGTTGGTGAGCGAGAGCTGCGGCGCGTACGAGCCCACCGGTCCCGCCGCCTTCGGGTCGAAGCTGGTCGAGCTTGGGGCGTGCTCACTGTCATTGATGGAGAACTGCATGGCGCAGCCCGCCCCCATGAGCGATCCGCTGAGCGTGAACGAGATGCCGCTGTAACGGCTGGCGTCCAGGCAGTCGGTGCCCGCCGGGTTGCCGCTGAAGTAGATGCCGAAGCCCTGGTACTGGCTCGTGGCACCGGTCTCGATGGTGTCCACGACGTTCACCGCGCCGGCCGAGATCGTGTAAGTCGGCTGGGGGCTGAACCCGAAGGTGAACACGCCGAACGAGGGAGCGATGCCACCGTCGCCCGAGAAGGTGGCGATCTCCGAGGTCGCGGGGGGATCGGACGTCGGGCACCCGAGCAGCGGGGCGGCGCAGCTGCCGTTCGAACAGCTCTGACCGGTCGGACAGGCCTGGCCGCAGCCGCCACAGTTGCTGCTGTCGGAGGTGACGTCGACGCAGCTCCCACCGCAGAGCTGCTGGCCGGCGACGCCGCAGCCTTTCTAGCCACCGGTCCCGACTTCGCCCGCTCCGGTCCCGCCGGATCCGGACGTTTCAGGGGTCAGCGACTGCGCGCAGGCGCTGACCGTGGCGGCCATCAGGATCGAGAACAGTACGGGAGATCGCATACCTGACCTCGGAGCAATTCGTCAACAGACAATGTATACGCCACGGTCATTCGGAAGTCGCGCCAATCTTACGGGCGGCCTGAAAAGCCGCCCCGACACCAAAAGCCTGTCTGAGAAATTGCACGCGGAAAGCGTAGGCTCTGGGGGCCGTGCGCCTCCCCGTCCTCCTTCTGGCGGTCGCCGTGGCCGCCGCGGCGGCTGCGTGTGCGACGGTGCCCGCGTGCCCGGCCAAGGGTGGTCCGACCTGGCGCGAGCTGACGGCCGGCGACGTCACGCTGCGCACCGACTTGGACGAGGACGACGCCCGGGAGACGATCCGGCGACTCGCGGACGTTCGCGCCGCGATGCTGGCCGTCTTCTGGCCCGGGGCTCCCCCGCCGGCCGTCCGAACGAACGCCGTGGCGCTCCGGTCGGTTCTCGAATTCACGGCGTTCACGCGCGACCCGCACTCGGCCCCCGCGGTCTGGGGGTTCAGGCAGCCGAATC
>DASZVW010001083.1:0-2012 GCA_035546895.1 Polyangia bacterium | reverse complement strand
GCATCTGGGGGGCCGGATCGCAGGCCACCAGGGTGTGGCCGCGCGCGGTCAGCGCCAGCGTGTCCTCGCCGGTGCCGCAGCCGACCTCCAGGAGCGCCGCCCCCGGCGCGAAGTGCCGCCCGAGCGCCGCGTGGACGCGCGCCCGCGCGAGCGCCACCAGGGGGTTCGCCGCCGGAGAAAACAGCGCGTCGTAGCGAGAGGCGAGCGCGTCGAATGCGTCCGCGCCGCCGCCGAGGCCGGTCACGCCGCGGAGTATACTCGCGGCGCAGGGAGCGAACAGCGAAGCTCATGGGGCGCGTCCTCTTCACACACGGGCACCTGCTGCGGTTCGACCGCAAGCAGTACGACATCGGCAAACCCTACCCGCCGCTCGGCACCATCACCGCGGCCGCGCACCTGCGCGCGCAGGGGCACGAGGTGGCGCTGTCCGACCCCATGCTCGACGACGACGTGAGCGGCTTTTCCGCCGCGCTTTCGCGTGTCCGCCCGACGCTGGTGGTGATCTACGACGACGTCTTCAACTGGTTCACCAAGATGTGCCTGGGCCGGATGCGCGAGGCGGCGCTGGCGATGACCCGGCAGGCGCGCGCCGCCGGCGCCCGGGTGGTCGTCTCCGGGCACGACGCCGCCGACGCGCCGGATGTTTATTTGTCCGCCGGCGCCGACTACGTGGTGGTCGGCGAGGGGGAGCTGACGCTGGGCGAGCTGGCCGCGCGCCTCGACGCCGCGCCGCCGGGCGCCGCCCCCAAGGTCGACGACCTCCCCGGGCTGGTGTTCCGGCAGATGGGGATGCTGCGCAAGACCGGCCCGCGCGCGCTGCTCAAGGACCTCGACCAGCTGCCGCTGCCGGCCTGGGACCTGGTCGACGTCGAGCGCTACCGCGCGTTCTGGCGGCGGCGGCACGGCTACTTCTCGCTCAACGTCGCCACCACCCGCGGCTGCCCGTACCTCTGCAACTGGTGCGCGAAGCCGGTCTACGGCAACACCTACCACACGCGCTCGCCCGACCACGTCCTGGCCGAGCTCCGCCTCCTGCGCGAGCGCTACGCGCCCGACCACCTCTGGTTCTGCGACGACATCTTCGGCCTCAAGGCGCGCTGGCTGCTCCCGTTCGCCGAGAAGGTCGCCGCCGCCGGCCTGGTGACGCCGTTCCTCTGCCAGACGCGCGCCGACCTGATGACCGAGGAGAACGTCGCCGCCCTCCGGCGCGCCGGCTGCGCCGAGGCCTGGATGGGCGTCGAGTCGGGCTCGCAGGCGGTGCTGGACGCGATGGACAAGGGGATCACCATCGCGCAGGTGCGCGGCGCGGTGGCGCGCCTGCGGGCCGCGGGCGTCCGCATCGGCTTCTTCTTGCAGCTCGGCTATCCGGAAGAAGGGTGGCCGGAGATCGAGATGACGAGGCAGCTCGTCCGCGAGCTGGCCCCCGACGAGATCGGCATCTCGGTCAGCTACCCGCTTCCGGGAACGCGTTTCCACGAACGGGTGAAGGCGCGCCTCGGTGACAAGCGCAATTGGCGCGAAAGCGATGATCTGGATCCCCTCTTCCCGGGGCTCTTCTCGCGCGACTTCTATCGGACCCTCTCCCGGACCATCCACGCGGAGTTCCGCACGCGCCGAGCCTGGCGCGCGCTGCGGGCCCCGCGGCAGACCGCGGTCTCCGACGGACGGAGCGGCTTGGCGCCGCGCCTGGCCGCCCTCGGGGGCCTCGCCGAGCTGCCGGTCTGGCTGGCCGGCCAGGCGCGCCTTTTTCCGCAAACCCTGAGCCACAAAATAGGCAAACAATTGCTCTAGACGGTCATTCTGCCGCCGCTATACTCCCCGGTAACAAAGGCCAGCGAGGGAAACATGCGTAAAGTTTCTGGTTTCGTGTTCTGGATGCTCCTCGGTCTCGCGGTGGTGATCGTTCCGATCGCCTGCAGCAGCAGCCTCGACAACAACAACGACGGGGCACCAAGCGATTCTGCGCCCGCCGACATGACGCACGTCTAGTCCGCTCGCCCGCCTTGTGCGGT
>DASZVW010001082.1:0-3208 GCA_035546895.1 Polyangia bacterium | reverse complement strand
GCAGCCCAAGCTGGGGCCGGTGCTGGTGCCGGTCACCTGCCTCATCCCGCCGGAGTTCCCGCTGCTGCTCCTGCCGGCGGCGCTGGCGCTCGACGCCTGGTCGTGGCGCCGGCGCGCGCGTCCGGGCGCCGCCACCGTGGCCGCCGGCGGGTTGGCGTTCACGGCCATCTTCTTCGCCTGCCAGTGGCCGTTCGCCAGCTTCCTGATGTCGCCGCCCGCGCGCGACTTCTTCTGGGGGGCGCGCTACTTCGACTTCTGGATGCCGCCCGTCGCCCACTACCGGCGCTACGCGTTCCTGACCGAGCCGGCCGGGCAGACGGCGGTCTGGCTGGTGGTGGCGGTGGCGGGGAGCGCGCTGTCGCTGGCGGCCGGGCGCGCCGCCGGACGCTGGCTGGCGCGCCTGCGGCGATGAAGCGGCCGCCGGCGCTCGCCGCCCTCCTGGCGCTGCTGGCGTTCCCGGCGGTCGCGCGGGCGCACGTCGGTAGCCCCGACGCCGTCGAGGAGGGCGCGGCCGGCCCCTACCACCTCCTGGTGACCATCCGGCCGCCGCAGGTGATCCCGGGGATCGCGCAGATCGAGGTGCGGGCGCTCGACGAGGGGGTGGCGCGCGTCTCGGTGGTGCCGGTGCCCCTGCGCGGGCCAGGGGTCAAGCTGCCGCCGGTGGCCGACGTCGCCCGCGCCAGCCTCGACGACCCGCGGCTCTTCACCAGCGCGCTGTGGCTGATGCAGACGGGCGAGTGGCAGATCCGGGTGACGGCCGAGGGGGCGCGCGGCGCCGGCACGCTGGCCGTCCCCGTCCCGGCGCTGGCGCGGACGGCGCGCCCGATGCCGCGGTTCCTGCAGGGGCTGCTGCTCGCGCTCCTGGCGCTCATCGTGGCGGGCGCGATCGCCATCGTCGGCGCCGGGCTGTGGGAGTCGGACCTGCCGCCGGGCGCGGCCCCCGACCGGCGGCGGCGGGCGCGCGGCCGCGCGGCGATGGCGGTCACCGCCGCGCTGCTGGCGCTGGCCGTGGCCGGCGGCCGGCGCTGGTGGGACGGCGAGGCCGGACGCTACCTGCGCCTCATCTATAAGCCGATGCAGGTGACGGTCACCCGGCCGTCGCCCGACACGCTGGCGCTGGCGCTGGCCGATCCGGGCTGGCTGCACTGGCGCCGCACCGACGACCTGGTCCCCGACCACGGCCACCTCATGCACCTCTTCCTGGTGCGGGCGCCCGGGCTCGACGCCATCGGGCACCTCCACCCGCGCCGGACCGGGGAGGGGACCTTCGCGCAGGCGACGCCGCCGCTGCCGGCTGGTTCGTACCGGCTGTTCGGCGACATCGTCCACGGCAGCGGGCTCGACGAGACGGTGACCGCCGTTTTCGATCTCGACAGCGTCGCCGCGCGCGCGCCGGCGCTCGACGCCGCCCGCTTCGACGCCGACGACGCGATGGCCGTCATCCCCGCGGCCGCCACCGTCGCCGCGCCCGCGTTCGCGCTCCCCGACGGCCGGGGGACGGTGCGCTGGCTCGACGCGCGGGCGCCGCGCGCGGGCGAGACGGTGGCGCTGGAGTTCGAGGCCGACGGCCCCGACGGCGCGCCCGTGGCCGGGATCGAGCCCTACATGGGGATGGCGGGGCACGCCATGATCGTCGCCCGCGACTTCTCGGTCTTCGCCCACGTCCACCCCACCGGCTCGGTGCCGATGGCGGCGATGTCGTTGCTCGAAGGACCCGATGGCCCCGAAGGCAAGGAGGGCGCCACCGCCGTCGACCACGCCCACCACCACGGCATGACCTTCGCCCCGCGCGTCCGGTTCCCCTGCGTCTTCCCGCGCGCCGGCGACTACCGGCTGTTCGTTCAGATCAAGGAGAACGGACGTGTCGAGACGGCGGCCTGGGATCTCCAGGTCGCGCCGTCTCGCTGACGATGGCTCAGCCGGTGACCTGCTTGAGGTCGGCCTTGAGCGCCGCCAGGTTGAACCCCGACGGCGCCGGCTTCTTGCCGGCCCACAGCTCGGACAGGCAGGCGTAGGCCTCGTCGCAGTAGGCGTCCCAGAACGACCAGGTCATCCGCTTGGGCTGACCCCAGGTGATGACGGTGAGGCCGTGGGCGTCGTAGGCCTCGACGACGACGGCGTGGCCGCCCCAGGAACCCGGCGCCGCGTTGCCGGTGGGCCCGCCCGGCGGGACCGACCAGACCTTCTGCGTCTGCGCCGTCAGCGGCAGCGCGAGGCCGATGTAGGCGCCGCCGAACAGGTCGACCGCCGCCTGGATGTGGGCGTGGTTGCGCGGCTCCAGCGCCACGAAGGCGTCGATCTTGTAGCCGCCGACGCCGGTCTTGCGCCAGTAGCGGAGCACGTCCAGCTCGACCGCCCCGCGGTCGGTGCTGGGGTCGTTGGGCTTGTAGCCGCTCACCGCCTCGTACGTCTTCAGGATCGCCTGGTCGGGCAGGACGATCTCCTTGCCGTCGGCGTTCGACGACCAGGCCTGGATGATGTGCCCGACGGCCGCGCAGGTGCAGTCACCCAGCTTGTCGTTGAGCATCATCCCCCAGTTGGCGGCCGCCTTCTTGGTCCAGTCCTGCGCGGCCGGGATCGGCGGCAGCTCCAGGTAGTTCGCCATCTGCAGCGTGCGCGGATCGTGGTGGGCCGGCTTCTTCCCGAGCTTGAGGCTTGCGTGATCGACGGTCATGGCTCCTCCGTGGTCTGTTTGTCTCCCCGGCGGCTCCCCTGCGCGACCGGTCGACGGGCGTCTGCGATTCTGCCTTGAGTGAACGTCGTCGACCCCCGATCTTCCGAACGAACCGTGCCAACGTTCGGATTCCGGAACGCCGGCTGGGCCGCCTACCGGGCGGCACGTCATCGCCTTACGGCGACGCCCTAGACGTACCCGGCGGACTTCAGCTTCGCCCGGGCCATGGTCGCGACCTTGCTGCGGCCGCCGGCCGCCAGGTCGGCGAGGATCTCCTCGCCGGCCGCCTGCCGGCGCTCGATCAGCGCGAAGCCGATCTGGTAGCGCTGCTCGGCCCCGAGCTGGCGGTCCTGGCGCACGGCGGCCCCGAGGTCGAAGCCCCGCTCCAGGAGCTGGCCGAAGATCAGCAGCGCCTCCTCGCGGCGCCCGGCGGCCAGCTCGGCGGAGGCGAGCGCGTACCCGTCCTCGGCGGTGGCGTCGGCCGACTGCCCGACCAGGCGGAGGAGGGCCAGCGCGCCGGCGGCGTTCTTGCGC
>DASZVW010001081.1:0-2462 GCA_035546895.1 Polyangia bacterium | reverse complement strand
TCGTGCTGACGGTGATGCCGCCCGACGTCCTGGTCGAAGCGGCGCCACCGCCGCCTCCTCCGCCGCCGCCCCCACCGCCGCCGATCGCGTCGCCGCCCCCGGCTCCGCCCCCGCCGCCGCGCCCGCTGCCGGTGCGCCGGCTGCGGCTGGAGATCGCCCTCGACGCCGATCTGGCGCCGCGCGCGGGGAGCGCCTGGGCGGTGGTGCTGGGCGGCGAGCTGCGGGTGGCGCCGGGGCCCAGGCGGTTCGGCCCGGTGGCCGCGCTCGGCGGCGGCGGCGGCCCGATCGACTTCGGCGGGCTGCAGGCGACCGAGGTGCGCGTCCCCTTCGATCTCGGCCTGCGCGTCCCGCTGCTCGCGCGGGCCTCGATCGATCTCTCCGGTGACGTCGGCGCGGGCGGCGCCGTCTTCCGCGACACCGCCCGGAACACCTTCGCGCCGCAGGCGGGGACGCGCCTCGATCTCGGCGCCCGCCTGGGGCTGGCGCTGCACCAGGGCTCGCCGCGGGGCCGGCTGGTGAAGCTGGTCGGCCTGCACGCCGAGGTGTTCCCGCGCCCCTACGACGTCACGCTCACGCCGCAAGGGACGGTGGGGCGGACGCCGGTGTTCTGGTTCGGCGCCACGCTGGGCCTGGCGGTGCAGCCGTGATGGCCGCCGGGCGGGCGGTGCGGCAGACTCGCGGGATGCGCCACCCCGCGCTCACCCTGGTGGCCGCCGCGCTGGCGCTGCCCGCCTGCAACGCGCAGCTCAACCTGGGGAGCGGCGTCCTCTGGTCGGCCCGGCACGAGACCGGCGACTTGCGCGAGTGGCTGGAGGCCGGCAAGGGCGGCACCGAGGCCGACGCGCCCGACACCGCGCTGGCGATCTCCACCGACTACGCGCACAGCGGCCGCTACGCCGTGAAGCTGACCAACGGCGCCGTCTCCACCTACGAGGACGCGCACCTCTGGCGCCAGGACGACTACCCCGTCACCGCCTACTACAGCGCCTGGTTCTACCTGCCGCGCGCCTACCAGACGACCGCCGACTGGTCGATCATGCAGTTCCAGGTGCCGACCGCCGACGCCGGCGTGGTCGGCCAGCTCCTGGACGTCGACCTGCGCAGCCTCCCCACCGGCGATCTGATCCTCAGCGTCTACGATCACCGGGCGGCCTACCTCCGCGCGCCCACGCCCGATCCGGCGATGCCGGTGCCGATCGGCCGCTGGTTCCAGGTGGAGGCGCTCTACCGCAACGCCGGCGACGACACCGGCGAGGTGGCCGTCTGGCTCGACGGCCAGCTGAACTACGATCTCCACCGGCCGTTCGGCGCCAACGGGACCGTCTACTGGACGGTCGGCAGCAAGACCGAGGGGCTCTCGCCCGCCGAGTCGGTCATCTACCTGGACGACGCGGCGGTCAGCCTGGTGCGCGTGACGCCCGCCGGCACGCTGTGATCGCGGCCGGTGACTCGGGCGCCGGGCTCGTGTAAACTCGAGCGCGTTCGCGGCGGAGCTTGCGCCGCGGCGGGCCACGATGCTCAAGCAGACCCAGCTCAAGGCTCCGGCGGCGCGCTCCGCGACCTGGCAGCCCGTCGTCGTCGAAGGGGGCGCCCGCGCGCGCCCGCCGCTCGACGTCCACAGCTTCCAGGCCATCTACGACGGCTACTACGGCGAGGTGGCGCGCTGGATCCGGGCGCTGGGCGGGCCGGCCGCCGATCAGGACGACCTCATCCAGGACGTGTTCGTGGTGGTCTACCGGCGGCTCCCCGACTTCGACGGGCGGAACCTGGCCGGCTGGCTGTACCGGATCACCGCCCACCAGGTGCGCGACTACCGGCGGCTGGTCTGGATCAAGTACATCTTCCGGCGGAGCGTGGCGGTGTCGTCCGAGGTGCCGTCGGCCAAGCCGACGCCGGTGATGACGCTGGAGACCCGCGAGCGGCAGCGGAGCCTGGAGCGCCTGCTCTCGAAGCTGAGCGATCCGCTGCGGGCCGCCTTCGTGCTGTTCGAGATCGAGGGGTACACGGCGGAGGAGATCGCCGACATGCAGTCGGTCCCCACCAACACGGTGCGGGCGCGCATCCACCGGGCGCGCAAGAAGATGACGGCGCTGCTCGCCTCGTCCAGGGTCGAAGGGAACGCCTGACCGTGGACCGCCTGGTCGACAAGAAGGGCTCCGCCGCCGGCGCCGAGGCGCGCCTCGTCGAGCTGGTCGCCGCCTGCGAGCCGGTGCGCGTCTCCGAGGCCCGCAAGCAGCGCTCGCTGGGCGCCGTCTACGCCCGCCACCACGAGCGCCGGCGGACCGTCCGCCTGGCGATGCGGCTGGCGATGGCGGCCGGCGTGCTGCTGGCGGCGGGGGCGGCGACCGCCGCGGTGTTCGGCGTCCGCTTCCGGGCCCACCCCGCGCCGGCCCCCGTGGCGCTCGCGCCGGCGCCCGCCCCGCGCCACGCGGTCCACGCGCCGCGGGTGGCGATCGCCGATC
>DASZVW010001080.1:0-4452 GCA_035546895.1 Polyangia bacterium | reverse complement strand
GCAGCCCACGCGCCGAAAAAAGTTCTCGCGCGGACGGGCGCGGGCTCGGGGAGTGGAGCTCGGCACGCGCGAAATGTGGGCCGCCCGCGCTGAAGAATGACGGAGAGCTGCGCTGGATAGACGCGGACCTGGCGGCTCGTGAGTACGACTAAAGACGCTTGGTCAAGGCACTCGAACTAAAAGCGCGTGCGCTAGAAGTGTCGAAAGCTCTTCCCTCCAGCTCAATGCGAGAGCCCGATCTGCGTTGAACTCGAAAGTCACGCCCTCCGTTTCAAGGCTCCACGGCAACGGGTGATTGGTTTCGGCCAAGAACTCGGACGCTCGTTGGATTCCTCTGATAATCCGGTGATCGGGAACCGTTTCGGGGAACCAGATGTCCAAAAAACTCCGGACGATATTGCCGGGAGGACTGACCTCGATTGTCGAGTGAACAAGCTTGCGGGGGCCGTTTCGCACTTCGGTTGGTACCGTGCCTAGCCAAGTTCGCGGGTGGGGGTGTTGGTAGCAGAATGCGTTAATTCCCTGCTTTCCGTCGCGAGATCGAACGCGTTGAGCGACCAATAACACTAGAGATGAACCTCGCGGCGTGGGTAGTCGGTCAGTTGTTCCTCAGGCTCCGTATCCTCCAAGTCGAGATCGGACGCCGCTTGTAGAGCCTTCTTTTGGGTCACCAACTCGTCGACCAACTTCGCCGCTTCTGGGCTCATTTCTCGACGACAGTCGTTTAATGCCTCGGAGTAAAACTCTTCGATATCATCTGAAACGGGTCCGACTGCTCGGAGCCAGAACAATCGGTCCAGCAAGTCACTGTAATGCCGGAGTCCAGGATCTGTCGGCTCAACTGTTTTGCTGGCGGTCGCCATTAGATCCTTCTCCAGTTCGGTCGCGTTCCGCAAAGAATCGCTTGAAATTCTTCGCTCCGCATCGATCGAGCGGGTTCCACGAACCAATGTGTTCGAGGACTCCTGGCGTCAGGCGTGAGACTCAAGGCCTCTGGCAGCGCGGATGAGGCGATCGAAAACAGCGGAAACCTAGAGGTGCCGCCGAGGGACTCCGGCCGAAATTCTGCCGGCAGGCGCGCCGGATCATCGGGGGTTACCGAGAGACCGCCTGTTCGCGGATGGACGAGCCCCGCTTCATCCGGAGCGATGTCCTTCGGAATACGTACCCCGAGTTTCGCGGCACCAGGCCCACACATTGGTTCGCCCGCCTCGTCCAATCTCATTGTGCGAAAGAAAAGCCGCGCGTCCGTCGTCGCCACTTTCCGATGATAGCTTCCTTCAGTGAGAGTGACCACAGAACAACTCAACGGCGCGGAAAGGACCCGCTCGGTGGGCCGTCCCTGGCCGGCACTGGTGTTGGCGGCGGAATGTTCCACCTGACTTCCTCGATCAGTCCGTAGTGCAAGCTGCTCAGGGCAAATGACGCAATGGAAGCGGACGAGACCAGGATGCTTGAAAGGTCATGACGTCGGTCTCCCCGGGCGTCCGCCGTGATCCTGCCGTCTCGGCTCAAGGCCCGGGGTGATTCGGCGACGTTTCAGCGCCCGTCTGCTTCGGCGGGACGCGGAGCGGGGGCGAAAGCGGCGCCGGCGCTCGGGAAGCCCCGGCTGTCGCGGGTAAGGCGGGCGCGGGCGAGGGGACGGAAGTGGGGAGGCCCGCCGGCGGCAACCCGCCCGCGGGCGGGGGCGTCTCGCCCGCGGCGGCCACGGGGCCCCCGGCGGCGCCGGGGACGGCGTCGGGATCGCGCGCGGACGAGAGGCGGTCGACGGTGTCGAGGAGGTTCCCGGCTAGGTCGCGGGCCAGGGGGACGTCGTGGGAGATGGCGCGCGACAGGTCGCGGCCGCGGCGGCGCTCGTCGGGCGAGGCGGGGTCGGCCAGTGCTTTCCGGTAGTCGATGCTGTGCAGGACCTGCAGGCGGACGGAGTCGCCGACCCGGGCCAGGAGATCGCGCTCGTCGGCGCCCAGCGACGACGGGGGCCACTCGCGCCAGCCGGTCTGGCCCAGGACCCACAGGCGCCCGAGCTCGCCGAAGGCGCCGTCCTTGGGGCGGTCCTCGAGGACGGCGACGCGGCGGTCGTCGAGCGGGAACTGGCGGCCGTAGAAGTGGTAGAGGAGGGCGCCGTCGGTCTCCTCGGCCCGGACGGTCAGGCCGCCGAAGTCGAACAGCGGCAGGGTCCCCTGGGCCAGGGCGTCCTTGACGCGCGCGCGCTCGGCGGGGCCGGGCGCGCCGGGGCCGGTGTCGGTGATGGCGCGCGGCAGCCGCTTCTTCTTGTGCATGAAGTCGACGAGCTGGTCGATGCCGACGACGACGTTGAGCGCGCCGTGCCCCTTGTAGCCGGCGTGGTAGATGCCGACCAGCTCCAGGTCGCGGGTCTTGCACGAGGCCGCCAGCACCGGGCTCCCCGAGTTCCCCTCGGCGAGGAGGGCGTCGATCACGAAGTCGACATGGTCCCACCCCTGCTCCTGATCGCGGTCGTAGGGGTTCACGATCTTGCCGCTGGAGACGGCCTGCATGACCCCCAGCGGGAAGCCGCGCACCTCGACGGCGTTCCCCTGGCGCAGCCCGGCGCTCTTGCCGATCTTGTAGGGGAGCACGGTCAGCTTCTGGTTGGCCTTGAGGACGGCGGCGTCGAGCAGCGGATCGACGGCCACCCGGGTGAGCGCGATCTGCCCGGGCTCGAAGTCGTCGCGCTCGTCGCGCACGATGCGCAGCTTGTCCTCGACCCGCTTGCACCCCTCGGGGATGCCGTCGATGCGGTGGAAGGTGTCGGTCACGTCGGGCCAGGCGGCGACGTGCTCGTTGGTGAGCAGGTAGGTGTCGTTGCCGGCCGCCTCGTAGGCGAAGGCGGTGCCGAGCTCGCTGGCCTGGATGCGGCGGCGGCGCAGCTTGCCGTCGGGGCCGAAGAACGGGCACTCGTACTTGGCGCTCGAGCGGACGAGGTAGCTGAACTGGCCGCGCGGCCCCTGCTCGATCTCGCGCGTGCGCGCCGACTCGACCTGCAGCGTGTCGGCGTACTCCCCCTCGCACATGAGCGCGGTGGTCGCCGACAGCTCGGAGCGGGTGACCATGTCGAAGGCGATCCCGATGACCACCAGCGCGCCGATGAGGAGCGGCATCCACCTCGGCACCAAGCCCTTGAGCGTTAACTTCATCCGGGCGTTCCGGTTTCAGCGTAGCATGCGACGGAGGACAACCGAAGATGGCCAAGGCCCCCACCGCCACGCAGGCGGACGTGATCCGCAGCGCGGTGGCGCTGGCCGCGCGCCCCAGCGTCGACCACCTGCTGTACGTGGGCGACCTGCCGCTCCCCGAGGAGCTCTTCCGCGGCAAGCCGCGCGCGCGCAAGCGGCTGGTGCAGGCGGTGGTGAGCGAGAGCCAGCGCGATCTGCTGGAGGCCTCCGGCGTGCAGGTGCTGCCGCTGCCCGACTACGACCTCGATCGCCCCGAGAAGCTGAAGATCGCGCTGGTGGGCGGGATCGCGCGCGGGATCTACAAGGAGGGGGAGGTGGTGGTGGGCCTGCTGGCCCGCAAGCCGGCCGCCTATCCCGACTCGATCCTGGTGGTCACCGTCGGCCCCGAGGACGGCGAGGCCTCGTTCGGGTTCCTGCAGGCGGAGGGGGTCTCGCCGGGCGTGATGGACACGCTGATCGAGCTGGCGGTCTCCGTCGGCGTCGAGGGGTGGGAGGGGCGCCCGGTCGGCGCGCTGTTCGTGGTGGGCGACTCGAACAAGGTGATGGAGAAGTCGCGCCAGCTCACGCTCAACCCGTTCCAGGGCTACTCCGAGGACGAGAAGAACATCATGAACCCCGACGTGCGGCACGCGCTGCACGCCTTCTCGGTGCTGGACGGCGCCTTCGTGGTCCGCGAGGACGGCACCGTGGTGGCCGCCGGCCGCTACCTCAACTTCGACGAGGAGAAGGAGCTGGAGCTGCCGCTCGGCCTCGGCGCGCGGCACATGGCGGCGGCCGGGATCTCGCGCGACACCGAGGCGATCGCCATCGTCGTCTCGCAGACCTCCGGCTCGGTGCGCGTGTTCCGGCGCGGCAAGGCGGCGCTCGAGCTGGCGCCCCGCAACCGCCGCTCCTGACCGGCGCGGATTTGCCGGCGCCGGACCTTCCAGTTACGATGGCCGGCGGTGCGAACACGCGCGTTCCCGATGGCCCTGGCGGTGGCGACGGCCCTTCTCCTGGGGGGCGCCTCCGCCGCGCGCGCCGACGAGGCGGCCGACACTCAGAAGGCGCGCGACCTCTTCACGCAGGGGAACACCTTCTTCGACATCCAGCAGTTCGACAAGGCGATCGACGCCTGGCAGCGCGGCTACCAGCTGCACAACGATCCCGGGTTCCTCTACAACATCGCGCAGGCTTACCGGACGATGGGGGACGCCCAGAAGGCGATCTTCTTCTACAAGCGCTACCTCTCGAACTCGCCCAAGGCGCACAACCGGGC
>DASZVW010001079.1:0-7013 GCA_035546895.1 Polyangia bacterium | reverse complement strand
GGGCGCGGCGCGCGCGGCCGGCGCCGCTCGCCGCGCGGGACGCCCGCGAAGGCGGCGCGGCTCTGCCGCTCGACGGTGCGGAAGCGGATCGGCCCGGCGACCGCCAGCACCATGTTGGCGGCGCCGTAGAAGCGCCGGAAGTGGGCCCGCACGTCGCGGGTCGAGAACCGCCGCACGTTGCGGAGCGGCCCGGTGATGGGGAACCCCAGCGGGTGCTGGCCCCAGAACTGCCGGCGCGACTGGTCGTCGATGTTGACGTTCCGCCCGCGGTCGTCGAGGTCCTCGAGTATCTCCTCGACGATGATCTGCCGCTCGAGATCGATGTCCCGGAACTCGGGCGCCGAGAAGAGGTCCCCCAGGATCTCCATCCCCCGCTGGAGCTGCCGCGGGTTGAGCGAGATCTGGTAGAGCGAATAGTCGCGCCCCGTCTCCGCGTAGAGCGTCCCCCCGAGCTCCTCGATCGCCAGGTTCAGCGCGAACGACGACGGGTAGCGCGCCGACCCGCGGAACAGCATGTGCTCGAGGAAGTGCGAGAGCCCGTTCGTGCCCGGCGTCTCGTAGCGTGACCCGGCGCGCACGTAGAGGCAGACCGTCGCGCTGTGCAGGTGCGGCGTCTCCACCGTGACCAGCTTGAGGCCGTTCGACAGCCGCGCCCGCCCGACCCGATAAGGCGGCTTTCCGATTCCGAGTGCTGGCTTACTCATCGCGGGGGGAATTTACAAAAGTTTTTCGTGGGCGAAAGAAGAACGAAACATCCATGCGCTACTCTCATGGCGTTCGATGGGGTCGGGCGGGATGGGCTGCGGCGGTGTGAGAGGCCGGGGGGGCCGGCTTCTCACACCGACCGGCCCTGGGTGACGCGGCGCCGCTGTTGTATCCTGGCGCGCCACCCAGGCGGGTAGCTCAGTGGTAGAGCGGGGTCTTTACACGGCCCGGGTCGCAGGTTCAATCCCTGTCCCGCCTACTCGACCTATCGTCGGTCGCTCGCCCGTTCCGGTCTGCTCGGGGGTGGCCGTGCCTCGTCATCCAGCATGAGCGAGAAGGCGAAGACACCCACGAACCTGCAGGTGTAGCTCTCGACCATTGTGCATGAGAAAGGGCCTTCGGGCGCTTGTCGCCGGAGGCCGCTGCGGGCCGCCCTTTCAGAGCCGCCAAGCACAAAGCACGTCGCAATGAGCGTACAATGGAGATTCGGAGCGCCCCGATGAAAGCAGACGCGACGCCTTCTGTACGCCCGTGTGCGTTTTGCGCTACGGTTCTTCCCGCAACCGAGGTGGTTGTCGCATCCGGGGACGCTTGCATCTGCAAGAGCTGCGTCGGGGCGGCGCTGCTCGCCACCGTGGACTCGGCCACGACACGAGGGACGGAGCTGCCCGCGGGCGACACCTCGTGCGCATTCTGCGAAAAGAAGGCGCCCGCGAGTCATTTGCATTTTTCTCCGGACCGCAAGACTCGCGTCTGCACGGAATGCCTGGGGCGCGCCTACTGGTTGGTGGCCGGCGGCGATGGGCTCCGCGAACGCCGTAGCACCTGGGCGCATCTCGACGACCACTCCCCTCTGGGGATCCTGCGCGCTCATTTTCGCGAGGTCGGCGCCGAGAACGTCGTCACTACCTCGCGCACGTTCCCGAAGTACATGCGCGTCGATCTCAACGCCGCGCTCGCGGAGAGGTTGGAGCGTGCCGACGTGAGCTGTGTCGGCGTCCACCGCCACTACGGCCACGAAACGCTCAATTACGCGGCGCTCCTCGACCGCGAATCGCGCACCAGCATCGCGCCGCTGCAGTTCGACGAGATAGACATCGGCGAACAAGAGCCGGTTCGTTGCCTCAAGTGCGCGCTCTGGCTGGTCCGCGATCCGGCGGCGCCTCACGCCGTGCTGCTATCCGAGGTTCAGAGATACGGCCAGTCGAGTGGATGGCACGTCGAGATCGCGGTGCCACCGGGCGCTGCGGGCGAGGCGGTCACGCGGGTGTACTTCAAAGCCCTGGAGGAGTCGCTGCAGAAGTCCGCGTCCTACCGAGGCAAGGTCCTCTCGCTCGAGCAAGAAGGCGAGGTTCGCGGTCTTGGCGGCGACGTCAAGGTGCACCGTCTGCGGTCGGTCGCCCGCGAAGACGTGATCCTCCCGGAGGCCACGTTGCGTCTGCTGGAGCGGAACGTGTTTCAGTTCGCCGCCCAGCGCGAAGCGCTTCGTTCGCTCGGGCTGCCAGTGAAGAAAGGCCTGCTCTTCTACGGACCGCCAGGAACGGGCAAGACCCACACGATCCGGTATCTCGCCGGCGCGTTGCCGGGGCACACGACACTGCTCATCACGGCGGAGCAAGTCGGTCTGATAGAGCAGTACATGACGCTCGCGCGCCTGCTGAGCCCGTCGATGCTTGTCATCGAAGATGCGGACTTGATTGCCCGCCAGCGCGAAGACATGGGTGGGCCTTGCGAGGAGGTCCTGCTCAATCGCCTCCTGAACGAGATGGACGGTCTCAAGGAGAACACGGAGATTCTGTTCGTCCTCACGACCAACCGCCCCGAGACTCTCGAAGCCGCCTTGCGGGCGCGCCCGGGACGCATCGACCAGGCCATCGAGTTCCCGATGCCCGACACGGAGGGTCGCCGCAAACTGGCGCGCTTGTACGGCCGCGGCGCGCGCATCCCGGACATGGTGTTCGATCACATCGTGGAGCGCACTGCCGGGGTCAGCGCGGCGTTCCTGAAGGAACTGATGCGGCGATCGGTGCAGTTCGCGCTGGAGCGGACCGCGAGTCCCGAGATCGGAACCCCCGACATAGAATCGGCGCTCGACGAGCTTCTGTTCTCTGGCGGCCGACTGAACGCCGCCCTGCTGGGCGCGACGGGCCGCGAGTCCCGCAGCTGAAGGCGCCATGGTCCGACCCCGCGAAGGGTTCATCAGGGAGGTCAGGCTCCAGCGCGAGAAGGTGGCGAGCTTCGATCGCTATCCGTTCGCCATCCCGGCCGTCGCGGGGCTACGAGAGCTCCCGCTCCATCCGCAGGTGACGATCCTCGTGGGCGAAAACGGCAGCGGGAAGAGCACGCTCATCGAGGCCATCGCGCTGGCGGCACGCTTCGGCCCGGAGGGCGGCACCCGTAACATCCACGTCGCCACGCAGTCATCAGAATCCGAGCTTCACCAGTACTTGATGCTCGTGCGCGGCGCTCGCCGCGAGAAAAGCGGGTTCTTCCTGCGAGCGGAGAGCCTATTCAATGTCGCGACGCGCGTCGATGACCTGGGACTGGGAGAGTACGGATGGGAGTCTTTGCACCAGAAGTCCCACGGTGAAGCCTTCTTATGGCTGCTCCAAAACCGCTTTGCACCGAACGGCCTCTACATCCTCGACGAGCCGGAAGCGGCGCTCTCCCCCCAGCGCCAGCTCGCGGCGCTCGCGGTCATGCACGACCTCATCGAGAAGGGGAGCCAGTTCATCATGGCCACTCACTCGCCGATCCTCATGGCCTACCCGGGCGCTCTCATCTATCGCCTGGACGGCGATGGGCTAGCGCCGACGCGTCTCGAGGAGACCGAGCACTACACGGTGACGCGTAACTTTCTCCTTCGGCCGGAGAGCTTCCTCAAGCACCTGTTCGACAAGGACCCCGGACAAACGGATTAAGAGTGCCCCGCGTGCTCGCCGGCGGCGAGATGACGGTCCGAGAGGAGGCCGGTGCGGGAGAGCCAGGCGCTCCGGTCACCGTCAGGCTCTACCTCCCTCGAGAGGGCAGCGCCTTCGTCTCCGACGTCAATTGAGCTGTATCAATCCATCCACGACCAGGCGATCCTCGGCGCATGCCGGGGCTGAGCCTGCAGAGTGATCGGCCGCCAGCTCGGTCAACACGAGCCCTACCCGGAGTCACCGACGATCGCGCCGTCCGGAGCTTTCGAGAAGATCTCGTGGATGTCCTGGCAGGCCCTCCAGCCATGGTCGTTTATGGTTCCGCACACGAGCACGTCGCCGAGCGGTTGGTCGTCCCATCGAACCTCTATCGTCAGGTCATATTTTGCGCGGCCCGCAGCTTGAAGCTGAGAAGCTAGTGCACCGCCGTCGAGATGCGATCAAGCATGCGACGGTGGGAGGCGATGATCGCGCGAGCGGGCTTGGTCCACTCGAACGGCGTTGGGGAGCGGTTCCAGCTGACCATGAAGGCGGCGATGTGCTCGCGGAGAGTGCGCTTCGAGGGAAAGTTGGTGAGGCTGAGCGATTGTTTGCCCAGGATTCCGAAGAAGCCCTCGACTTGATTGAGCCAGGAGGCACTGGTCGGGGTGTAGTGGAAGTGCACCAGCGGGTTTTCGGCCAGCCACGTCATCATCGCCGGGGTACTGTGCGTCGATGAGTTGTCGAGGATGACGTGCAATTCGCGGTCGGGATAGCGGCGGACGACCTTGTTCATGAAGCTGAGAAAGTCTGCGCCTGTGTGGCTGTCCCGCAGGTCGTGGGTCACTTTGCCCGTCGCGACTTCGAGAGCAGCGTAGAGATCGAGAACGCCGTGGCGCTTGTAGTCGTGGGTGTGGCGGACGGCGCGTCCTGACCGCAGTGGCAATGGCATCTGCGTTCGCTCCAACGCCTGGATCGAAGTCTTTTCATCGACGCTGAGGACGATCGCGTGCTCGGGCGGGTTCAGGTACAGGCCTACGATGTCTTCGACCTTCTTCGCGAATGCCGGATCGCGACTAACTTTGTACGTCCGCACGTGATGGGGCTTGAGCCCCTTGCTGCGGAGGATGTCCGAAATGCACCCGCTGGTTAGCCCTAACTTCTTGCCGAGTAGGCGCGTGGTCCAGCGGCTGCGCCCCGGCGGCGGTGGGGACATCGAGAGCTGGACGATGCGCTCCACGGTCTCCTCGGGCACAGCGTGGTCTTTGCGGCCTGACTTGGGTCGTTCCAAGAGGCCATCCACGCCGCCGTCCACGAAGCGCCGTCTGATCCGCGAGACCGCCTCGGGCGAAAGATCCAGCCGCAGCGCGATGTCCTTTCCAGAGACGCCATCCGCGCTAAGCAACACGACCCGCGCGCGTCGTACCAGGCCAGCTCCCTCGGAAGGACGGGCGACAATCTCTTCGAGACGCGCGCGCTGTTTTGCAGAAGGACGTATCACGTGAGGCTCTCGCATCATGCATGAGCGAGAACCTCACAGTGCTTGATTCTATTTCAACGGCGGTGCACTAGTCGCTTGTTTACGAGGCCCGCGAGGTCCTGGTGCGTTTGTTGTCGGTACGTTGACATGTGCGCTCGGAGCACCTCTCTAGCCTCGACAGGGTTCTGGTAGGCGAACACCCTCTTTGCCGGCTCTGCTGCCTTCGTCGTCGAGACTGCCCCCACTCTTTCGGCGCGGCGAAACTCGGGATGTGCCTCCAGGAACGCCTCCCGAGATGAACGAACGCGAGCCCGGTACTCATCGAGCCGTCGGGCAAAGGACGCGACCTTTTCAGGATTGGCGGGCACCCCCGGCATCCCCCGTGTGTACAACTCAACGAGCCTCGACAGTGCTTCGGAGGAGCGGTAGGCCTCCACTATCCGCGGGCTCGTTTCATGCGACGCCGCCTTCTCCAGCCAGCCGATCCCCTCCTGGACGGACGCCGGATCGCTCATTCGCCGCATCAGCATCCAACTGAGGCCGCTCTGTGCCTCGACGTCTCCAGCCCCCGCGGCTTTCTCGTACCAGCTCTTGGCTTCGCGCTCGTCCTTCGGGAACCCACCGCGCCCGTCGGCCAGGAATCTCGCGAGCGTAGTCCAAGCATCAACGCTTCCGAGATCGGCCGCACGCCGGAGATAGGTGCGCATCTGCTCTGTGAGTGGCGGGCCCCAGTTCGCACGCTCCTCCGACTGATCGATCCGCGAAAGCTGAAAAAGGGCTTCCGCATGACTTTGCGCAGCCGCTCGCTCGAACCAATGGCAGGCCTCTCGGAAGTCAACTCGTCCTGTTCCGAAGACCAGGTATCCCATGAGGAACTGAGCATCGGCTGCGCCACCCTCTGCGCGCGCCCTAGCCCACGCTTCGGCCTCACTACTTCGCCCGCCGTCGATCAGGTCCACAAACCGCCGCAGTTCGTCGTTCATGGCACGCGCGGATCATACCAGCGCGGACGCCGCGGCAACTCGGCGGCAATCCACTCGGGTCGATTTGTTAGTCGGCGGTCCCCGCGCGAAGCGCTTTCCGAATGTCGGCTGGCATGAGACCGGGCAGTTCCACTCTTCCGCTCACGATCCGGCGGTCTTGCCCGATCTTGCCGGAGAGTCGCCGGTTCGCCTCTTGGCGCCGGGGCGCGTGAGGAGCGCGAACATGACTGCGGCGAGCGGCACGTACCAAAAGCCGTAGCGCCCGTTCCAGGCGACGAGGTCGCCGCCGGTCACGCCCCACTCGCCCCCGCATACGAGGTCGACCTCGCCGGGTGGCGGATCCGACGTCGTGTACTCACGCCAATCGAGACCCGTCAGGAAGCGCAGCCGAATACACTCCACGCCGGCATTGCGATCAAAGTTCACCACCAGGAAGACACGCCCGAGCAGCGCGACGAAGGCGATCGTCAAGAGCGCGATCCGCGACGACCCGAAGCGCCGCACGATCCTCACGCCGGGCACTCCTCGAGGCTCGGGGACATGACGATGGAGGTCGTCATCGAGGTCACAGCATACGAGAAGAATGCTTTCCCCGGGGCGCCGCTCGACCACTGCCACTTCCGTTGGACCGGGCCTCAAAAACAGACCACTCTCCTGACCAGCACGCCCTCCACGCCGTCAAATCCGCAGATATTTGGTCTCTCTGGGCGCGGGGGCGCGCGCATAGATGGACCACACATTTAATTCCGGAAGCTCCTGAAATGGCCGCGTGGGATTCTCCGGCGCATGAACCGGAGCCATCGAGGTTCGGCGGTCGCTGTTCTCTGTTCGCTCTGGCTGTTCGTCGCCTGCGGCCAGTCCAACAGCGGAAATGACGGCACGGGCGGCAGCGCCTCCGGCGGCGGCCCGGCCGGAACGGGTGGGACCCAGACCGCGACGGGTGGG
>DASZVW010001078.1:0-5586 GCA_035546895.1 Polyangia bacterium | reverse complement strand
CGGCGCGGCCGGCGCCGGCGGCAACCCCTGCGCGACCATCGACTCCACCCTCCCGAAAGAGCCGACCATTCCGCCGGCCTGCACGACGCTGACGGCCAGCTTCGCGGTGACCGCGGGGACGCCGCCCTCCGAGTCGAGCCTCGACACCTCGCGCATCCAGGCGGCGCTGAGCGGGTGCGCCGCCGGGCAGTCGGTCCAGCTGGTGACGAGCGGCTCGAACGACGGCTTCATCACCGGGCCCCTCAACCTGCCGACCGGCGTCTCGCTGTGGGTCGACAGCGGCGTCACCCTGTTCGGCACCCGCGATCCCAACGTCTACGGCCAGGCGGGCGCGCTCATCAGCGCGCGCGGCGCCAACTCGGGCGTCTACGGCGCGGGGGTGATCGACGGGCAGGGGGGCGAGCCCCAGATCGGCAGCACCATGTCCTCCTGGGACATCAACGGCGGCGGCGGCGACAACCCCTCGCTCATCCAGACCATCGGGGCGACCAACTTCACCCTCTACAAGATCACCCTGCACAACGCCCCCAAGTTCCACGTCCAGCTGGGCGCCGCCGGCTTCGTGGTCTGGGGGATCACCATCAAGACGCCGTCGGCGGCCACCAACAGCGTCGGCACCAAGCTCACCCCCTCGAGCGCGCACAACACCGACGGCGTCGATCCGGGCGAGACCGCCAGCAACGGCTTCATCGTCTACAACGAGATCAGCGACGGCGACGACCACATCGCGATCAAGGGGGGGAACAGCGTCAAGAACCTCACCATCGCGCACAACCACTTCGAGGCCGGGCACGGGATGTCGATCGGCAGCGAGACCAACGGCGGCGTCTCCAACGTCACCGTCTGCGATCTGTCGATCGACGGCACCAACACCGGGCTCTCGGGCGGCAGCTCGAACGGCATCCGGATCAAGTCCGACTCCAGCCGCGGCGGCCTGGTGCAGAACATCTTCTACGGCGACGTCTGCGTCCGGGCCATCGCCAACCCGATCATCCTGACGCCGAAGTACTCCAGCTCCACCGGCACCGAGATCCCCTACTACCAGGGGATCACCATCCAGAACTTCCGCTCGATGAGCACCTCGACGACGCCGAAGCTGACGCTGCTCGGCTACGACGCCAGCCACCTCCTGGGGCTGACGCTCGACAACGTGGTGGTCGACGACATCACCACGAGCAACATCTCGGCGGGCTACGCCGCGGTCACGCTCGGCCCCGGCAACGTCAACTTCACCCCTTCGGGCTCGAACGTCACCGTCACCAACGCGATCGCCGGCTCCTCGACGCCCAACGACTGCACGAACAAGTGGGTGACGTTCTAGCGCCGGCCAGCCCCCTGGTCCGCGCCAGATTGGCACGGACCGGCTGGGCCGTGCCGACCGCCGACGCGATCTCGCGGGGTTGAGCGGCGCCGCCGGCTGGCACCGGCGTTGCTCACCTCGGGCGGGTGGTGATGAACCGCCGGGTCCTCGGGTGTGGGTTGCTGGCGCTGGCGCTGGCGGGCGCGCCAGCGGCGTCGATCGCCGCGCCGCCGCGCGCGGCCGAGCCCGCCGGCGCCGGGGCGACGTGCAGCAAGCTACCGGCGGGAAAGCGGCTCGTGAAGCTGAACCTGAAACCGGACACGGAGGTCAGCGACCTGGTGGCCTGGATCTCGGCCGTCACCTGCAAGCCGTTCATCGTCCCCGACGTGCCGGCGGCGCACGCCAAGGTGACCATCGTGGCGCCGGGGCTGATCACGCCCGGCGAGGCGTACCGGCTCTTCCTCGACGCGCTCGATGCCGTCGGGCTGACCGTCTACACCTCCGGCGGCTTCCTGCGCGTCATCGAGAGCCAGAAGGCCAAGGCCGCTCCCATCCCGGTGGTCGGCTTCGACGGTTGAAGCGGGTCGTGCCGCGGCGGCGGCCTCCGGCCGGGATCTGCCCGGGTGCCGGCTAGCGGGTCAGGATCGAACAGAAGACCGCGAATAGAACGACGAGCCCGCTTCCCGCCACGATGGCGGCGCCGAGCTCGATCAGGCGGTGGCGTCGGGCCCGTTGCCAGGCGAGCGTTTCGAGGTCTGACACTTGCATTGCTTCCCCCGCTCCTTGACCTCGTCGGGTCGGGCGCCGATCTTGAGAGCCGGGCGGGGCGCAATGAAAAAAGCCCCGGAGATCGCTCCCCGGGGCTTCTTGAAACCGCGATCCGGTGACCCGGACCAGCGGAACGAGTTACTCGGCCTTCTTGTCGTCGGCCTTCTTGTCGTCGGCCTTCTTCGACTTCTTGCTCTTCTTCTCCTTCTTGGCCGGCGCGTCGGCGGCGGGAGCATCCTCCGCGTGGGCGATGGTCCAGCTGGTCGGCAGAAGAACGGCGAGGGCGAGGAAGACAACGCGGGTGAGCTTCATTGGGCTTTCTCCTTGGGTTGGGACGCTAAATCGTCCGTGCGGCCTCTCCCAAAGCAGGCAGCATGCCAGCCGCGCCCGCGCTCACCTGGCCCCGAAAACCCTGAAGCAGCGCGGCTTTGGGTCCCGCTGCTCGGGCGGCCCGGGCCACCTGTGTGGCGATCTGGTCGGAGGCGGGTGGGGCTGTGTAGAACTTCACCCCCCCGAGGCGGGCGGGGGGAGCGTCGGCTTGGGGGCCAGCAGCTCGGTCGTCGCCGGATCGGCCCGGAGCACATTGATGTAGAGCCAGACGAAGGCGATGAAGATGAGCACCGTCGAATCCTGGAAATGTCGATCCAGGTCCGGATCGAGCGAGGCCCAGTAGCCCCCGACGCAGAGGGTGAGCAGCGGCGCCGCCACCCGCAGGAACGGGACGGCGAGCGGGACCGGCTGGGCCGCGGTCGGCGCCCGCTCGCCCACGCCGACGTCGGCCAGGAGCGCGAGCAGGAAGATGAAGGGGCTGTAGTAGTTCGAGGGGTTGGAGATGACCAGCACCAGCGGCATCGCCAGCACCATCGCCTGGTGCAGCGGCCGGCGGCGCGCCAGCCAGACGACGGTGCCGATGCAGAGGATCTCGAGCGCGATGAAGATGCCGATCCGCGCCTGCAGCACGGCGCCCGCGGCGTTGTCGGCGCCGGCGACCAGGGCGCGCAGGCTGATCTCGTTCACCCCCACGTCGCGGTTGAGCAGCGTGACCTTGTGGAACCAGCTCACCCAGGCGCCCGGGCCGTAGAGGCCGGTGGTGAGGGCGACCATGAACACCGCCGTGAGGGCGGCGCTGACCAGCACCTTGACGGTCTCCCGTTGCTCCGCCAGGAACGGCCTGAGCGCCGGGCGCCGGCGCTCGCGGACCCAGCGCTCGCCGAACGCCCACAGCGCCGGCAGCGTCACCCCGATGAGCGCCACCACCGGGAAGGCGCGGATGAGCGCCGCCAGCGACAGGAAGATCCCGGCGGCGGTCCAGCGCTGGAGCTTGAGCATGGCGGCGCCGAACCCCAGGTAGGCCAGCCAGTCGTGGCGCAGCGTCGCCCCGCTCCAGTTGGTGCCGAACATGTAGAGGTCGTTGGCGCCGAACACCGCCATCGCCAGCAACATCGGCCAGAGCCCGAACGCCCGCCAGAGCGCGATCGCCATCAGCAGGAGCAGGAGCCCGTCGACGAGCCCGGTGGCGACCAGCAGCCCCTCGGAGGCCGGGGCGTGCGCCATCAGCAGGCGCCCGAAGAAGACCCACACCGGGGTGGCGTTGGCCCCGTGGTCGACGAGAGTGGAAAGGTATTCCGGCCCCATCACATCCTCGAAGAACCTCATGTCCTTCTTGAACTCTTGCCAGCGCGCCTCGCTGAACCGGTCGCGGACCGAGCGGATCTCGTCCTCGATGTCGCGGACGCGCCGCACCCGGTGGTCGGTCAGCCCCCGCAGCTCCTGCATGCCGATCGAGTCGAGCGAGCCGCCCCGGCGGTCCTCGGCGTAGGCCATCACGCTGGCCAGGTAGACGCCGTCGTACCCCAGCTCCTTGAAGTACTTGGCGAACGGCTGGTAGACGCGCAGGTCGTTGGTGTGGACGAACTCGGGGCGGTTGTGCCCGTGGTCCCAGAACTGCGGGCGCCCCAGGTTGTAGAAGGCGGAGAAGGCCATGAGGGCGCTGGCCGCCAGCACGGCGGTGACCACCCCGCGGTTCGCGGGCCAGCGCGCGCCGGGGATGGCCGCGCGGAGGGCGGCGCCGAGCGCGATGGCGGCCGCGGCGGCGCGCACGAACGCCACCTCGCGGTTGGCGAGCGGCCACCCGATCCAGATGGCGTCGATCGCCAGGGCCGCCGCCGCCAGCGGCAGCAGGGCGAGCAGCGCCACCCACCACCCGCGCGAGCGGGCCCGGGTGGCGAACAGCAGGACGCCGAAGGCGGCGATGAGGTAGATCAGCGACGAGCGGATCCAGGCCGTCTGCGTCTCGCCGACGATCCGCCGCAGGCCCGCCGGCGGCATCACGGCCGGCGCCTGCGAGAAGAGCTGCAGCTCCGAGACCGAGTAGGCGGCGTCGCCGCCGCGGACGGTGAGCCGGACCCACCGCCCGTGGCCCGCGAGCTTGTCGATCGAGCGGTCGCGCATCCCCGGCTCCGGCCTCGGGTCGGCCGTCCAGAGCGGGACGAAGCTGGCGTGGTCCTCCGAGACCGAGACGACGTAGGCGTCATTGTTGTCTCCTTGCAGGTAGGCGGCGGCGATGGGGACGCTCCGCCCGAGGTCGAACTCGACGTAGGCGCGCTCCGACGAGAACAGGGCGGCGACCGAGGTGTTCCACTCCTCGCCCTCGAAGGCGGCGGCGCCGTCGGTGATGGCGCGGGCGTTGGACACCCCGGGCGAGGCGACCGGCGAGCGCCGCGCCAGTAAATTGTCGTCGGCGCGCGCCGGCCGCGCCGCCGCCGCCAGCAGGCCGGCGAGGAGGGCGGCGAAGAGGGCGCGCCCCCGGGCGGAGCGCGGGGATCCAGGCACTGGGATCGGGGTCATCGGGTCGGTCCTTGAAACGGTCGCTGCGGGGGCGGCGGGCGCCACTTTACCCCAGAGCGCCTCCCGGCAAGCCCCCCTCGTCGGGGGTGGGCTCGGCCACGGTCGGGCTGGCGACGAAAAGAATTTGCGGCACCGCGCGGCGGGCATGCTAGTTTTTTCAATGACTCCTGCGTCTCCGTCTTCGTCGTCGCCGCCGGCTCTTTCTCGCCGGGAC
Organism: Polyangia bacterium; assembly: GCA_035546895.1. Taxonomy (GTDB): domain Bacteria; phylum Myxococcota_A; class Polyangia; order Fen-1088; family Fen-1088; genus JADGRB01. The sequence continues at coordinate 457 of DASZVW010001078.1, read as the reverse complement.
GGCCTTCGGTGACCGGAATGTTTGAGGGTTCTGCAGACGGCAGCTCCGTCGGTCACTGAAGCAAACGAGGAAGAAATGGGAACGAGACTCTACGTTGGAAATCTGCCCTACAGCGTCACCGAGCTGGATCTGCGCGAGCTGTTCTCCGCGCTCGGCACCGTCACGGATGCCAAGATCATCACCGATCGCGAGACCGGCCGCCCGCGCGGCTTCGGCTTCGTCGAGATGGCGACGGATGACGAGGCGAAGAAGGCGATCGAGGAGCTGAACGGGCGCGACGTGCAGGGGCGCCAGGTCGCCGTGAAGGAGGCCGAGGATCGGCGCGGCGGCAGCGGCGGTGGCGGCGGCTTCGGCGGCGGTGGCCGCGGTGGCGGCGGCGGTTACGGCGGCGGCGGTGGCCGCGGCGGCGGCGGTGGTGGGCGTGGTGGTGGCGGCGGCCGTCAGCGCTGGTAAGCCC
>DASZVW010001077.1:0-6575 GCA_035546895.1 Polyangia bacterium | reverse complement strand
TCGCCGTTGAGATCGTCGGCGTCCAGCGCCGCGGGGTCGGCGGTCACGTAGAGCAGGTGGCGGATCCCCGCCGCCTGCAGCGCCTCGCGCGACGGCAGCCCGGCGAAGTAGCGGTTGTCGAACTGGCCGGCGTCGTCGGCGTACGGCGCCAGGCGCTGCCGGTCGAGCACGAACACCGGCGCCGCGTTCGGGGCCCGCGCCGGGCGCGCCCGCTCGAACGCCGGCAGGAAGTAGAGCGCCGCCCCCAGCGTGAGGTGGGCCGGCACCACGCCGTTCGGGTGCGGCCAGTTGTCGAGCACGAACACCGGCTCGAAGCAGGGGGCCAGCGACGCGGCCAGCGCCACCGACTCGGGCCCCGCCAGGTCGAGCACCAGCGCCACGTCGTTCCGGCAGGCGCCGCCGTCGATGAACGCCGACAGCAGCGCGTCCCCGCGCCGGGAGGCGACCGCCATCTCCGAGGTGAAGACGGGGCGGATGAGGACGCGCAGGTCGGCGCTGCGCGGCGCCTCCAGCGACTGGAACAGCGCCGGCGCGTAGTACGGCTGCCAGCGCGGCGCCGCGGGCGCCAGCCGCGGCGCCAGGCTGGTCAGCGCCTCGCGCCAGCCGGAGCCGCCGGTGATGTCGGCGGGGACCGCGCCCGGGAAGGCGAGCGCCTCCCCCTCGTTCCCCACGTTCCAGCCGTCCTGCTGCTGCGCCTCGAACGCCGCCTGCGCCCCGGTCGGCTCGCTCTCCGACCAGATCTCGGCGCAGCCGCTGGCCGTCAGCGCGGCGCCGCTCCAGACCAGCGGCCCCGACCCCAGCAGGCGCGCCAGCGGGTGCGCGCGCAGCGACGCCTTCCACCAGGGGGCGCTCACGCCGCCCTCACGATCGTGGGGGCGCAGGTGGCGGTGCGGTCGGTGCCGCCCGACTGCAGCCGCGAGAACATCCCGGCGGCGCGGCCCCCGACCAGGTAGACACCGTAGTTGATCGAGCGGCCGCGCCGGTCGCACAGCGGCTGGAACCGGCGCTGCGCGATCCAGCGCTCGGGCAGCGCGTCCGCCAGCGCCTCGGCCCAGCGCGCCGGCGCGGTCTCGGCGCCGATGACCACCTCTTCTCCTTCGCAGCCGTAGTCCGACTTCAGCACCCAGAGCGCCCGCTCGTCGCAGAGCCGGCGCGTGGGCAGCGCCTCCAGCCGCGCGGTGAAGGGGAGGTAGCGGCGGATGATCCGGCGCGACGGCTCGGAGAACCGCTCGAGCGCCTCCCAGCAGAGGGCCATCATCCGCTTGTTCTGGGTCAGCACGGCGCCGAACGGGTTGACCACCGCGCAGCGCCCGCGCGCCACCGCGGCGGTCAGCAGCTCGAGCGCCCCCAGCGGCGCGGCGTCGGCATACGGAGGCTCGGAGCGCCGGATCGGGCGCCGCTCGCCCCACCAGTCGGTCTTGTAGTGGCGCCAGATGACCGAGCAGGAGACGCCGAACATCGCCACGCCCCCCTGCCCGTCCGGGCGCAGGTTGAACGGCGAGCCGAGCACCACCCGCGCCCCGCGCGCCTCGAACCAGCCTGCGTAGAGCGAGATGACCGCCAGGTCCTCCGGCATCTCCGTGGGGTAGACGATGCCGACGGTCAGCGGGCGATCGGGCGGCGCCAGCGCGCGCACCATCTCGAACACCCGGTCGGCGAGGCGGCAGTTGGGATCGTCGAACGCCGCGGCGCCCGGGCCGTCGACGCTGCGGTTGAGCGCCACCGCCTCCGGCTCGCCGCTGGGGGTGTCGGAGTTCAGCTCGCAGACCTGCGGGCCGGAGGCGGTCAGGAAGACGTCGGCGCGCGCGATCCCGTGCCAGTGTGGGGCGCTGGCCCGCCACATGCGCGCGTAGCTGGGCGGCAGGTCGAAGAACCGCGCCACCAGCGCCGGCTCGCGCGCGCAGAGCGCGGCGGCCTCGGCGTGGACGGCGGCCACCCCTTCGGCGGCGGCGTAGAGCTCGCCCTGCGTCGGGCGATCGATCGTCACCGGCGTCATCCGGAAGCGCGGCGCGCCGTCGACCCAGGGGTCGCTCAGGATCCCCTCGGCCACCAGCTCGCGGGCGAAGTCGCTGTAGGAGGCGAGCAATCGACTGCTGGTCCGCATGGCTTCACCAATAGGCAACGCCCGCGCCAGCGGAAGATGGGCGATTACCGTGCTTTCCGTCGCCTCGCTCTTGGGGCGAAATGCCCCGAGGGGCGTTTTGCCTCCCCGCCGCGCGCTCAGCCCTCGCCGACGCCGTAGCGCTCGAGCTTGCGGTAGAGCGTCTTGCGATCGAGCCCCAGGACCTCGGCGGCGCGCGTGCGGTGCCCCTGCACCGCCTCCAGGACCCGCAGGATGTAGCGCCGCTCGACCTCCTCGAGCGGCGGCAGCTGTCCCGGATCGTCGAGATCGAGCACCAGCCGCGAGCGGCGGTAATCCTGGATCGCCTCCGGCAGGTCGGCGGCCGTGATTTCCTCGAAGCGGGTGAGCGCCACCGCCCGCTCGATGCAGTTGCGCAGCTCGCGCACGTTCCCCGGCCAGGCGTAGGCGAGCAGCTTTTCGGCCGCCGGCGCCGCGATGCCGGCCACGCTCTTGCCGGACGCCGCCGCCAGCCGCGCTACTAGCCGCTGCGCCAGCAGGAGGACGTCGTCGCCGCGCGCCCGCAGCGGCGGCAGGTCGATGCGGATGACGTTGATCCGGTAGTAGAGGTCGGCGCGGAAGCGGCCGCTCTCGATCTCCGCCTCCAGGTCGCGGTTGGTGGCGCAGACGAGGCGGGCGTCGAACGGCCGCTCGTCGTCGCCCCCCACCGGCCGCACCCGCCGGTCCTCGAGCGCGCGCAGCAGCTTGGCCTGCAGCCCCGCCGGCGCCTCGCCGATCTCGTCCAGGAACAATGTTCCGCCGCTGGCGCGCACCAGCAGGCCCGCGCGGCTGGCGCGGGCGTCGGTGAACGACCCGCGCGCGTGGCCGAACAGCTCGCTCTCCAGCAGCGACTCCGGCAGCGCGCCGCAGTTGACGGCCACGAACGGCCCGCCGGCCCGCCGCCCCTTGTCGTGCAGCGCGCGCGCCACCAGCTCCTTGCCGGTGCCGCTCTCGCCGGTGACCAGGATCGAGGCGTCGGTGGCCGCCGCGCGCAGCACGGTGTCGTACACCCGCCGCATCGCCGGGCTGCGCCCCACGAGCGGCGTCCCCGGCAGCCCCTCGGCCGCCGCGCCGTCGCCGGTCCCCTCGGCCGCCAGGCGCAGCCGCCGCACCTCGGCCCGCAGCCGCCGGTAGCCGACCGCGCGCCCGAGCGTGAGCGCGATGGCCTCGATCTCGAACGGCTTGGTCACGAAGTCGTAGGCGCCGGCGCGGATGGCGGCCACCGCCGTCTCCAGGCTGCCGAAGGCGGTGATGAGCACCACCGGCGTGTCGGCGCGGTTGGCCGCCACCCAGGCCGCGACGTCGAGCCCCGAGGTCCCCGGCATGTTCAGGTCGACGACGATGGCGTCGAAGTCGGCCTCGTCGAGCAGCGCCAGCGCCGCGTCGCCCGAGGTCCGGGAGGTCACCTCGAACCCGCGCTTGGCGAGCCCCGCCTCCAGCAGCGCGCACATCTCCGGCTCGTCGTCGACCACCAGCACGCGCCCGGCCGGCGTGGTCGCGGCGGCGGGGCTCACGCCGCCCTCCGCGGCAGGAACATGGAGAAGCGGCTGCCCCGGCCGGGCGCGCTGTCGGCCTCGATCCAGCCGCCGTGCTCGTCGACGATGTCGTGGGTCACCGAGAGGCCGAGCCCGGTCGACTCGCCGATCGGCTTGGTGGTGAAGAACGGCTCGAACACCCGCGCCAACACCTCGGGCGGCATCCCGGCGCCGTGGTCGCGCACCGCCAGCTCGAACGTCTCGCCGGCCGGCTTGTCGCCGCCCGGGTCGGCCGCCGGCGGGCGCGGGCCGGCCGCACGCAGCGTCACGTCGACGGCGGCGCCGTCGGCGCTGGCCTGGATGGCGTTCACGATCAGGTTGGTGAGCGCCTGCTGCACCTGGGTGGCGTCGGCGGTCACCGGCGCGCTCGGCACCTCGGCGTGGAAGCGGAGCTGGACCCGCTTCTTGCTGGCCAGCGTCTCCAGCAGCGGCAGCACGTCGGCCGCCAGCCGCGACAGGTCCTGCTCCCCCTTCTGCGGCGGGCGGCGGCGCGCGTAGTCGAGGAGCTGCCGGATGATCTTGGTCATGCGCTCCGCCTGGTCGATGATGATGCGCGCGTGCGGGCGCGCCTCGCGCTCGTCCTCGACGATGAGGCGCGCGCGGCCGGTCACCACGTTGAGCGGCGTCCCCAGCTCGTGCGCCACGCTGGAGGCCAGCCGCCCCACGGTGGTGAGGCGCTCGGCGTGGCGGAGCTGCGCCAGCGCCTCGAACCGCTGGCGCGTCGAGGCCCGCACCTCGGCCGCGGCGCCTTCCAGTCGATCGAGCATCCGGTTGAGCTCGCGGGTCAGTGCGCCGAGCTCGTCCTGCTGGCGCGGTACCGAGCGCGCCCCCAGATCGCCGGCCGCCACCCGCCGGGCCTGGCTGATGAGCCCGGCGATCGGCCGCCCCACCACCCAGGCCCCCACCAGCAAGGTCATCAGCATCATCGTCGCTGCCAGCACCAGCGTGGTCACCACCGTCGCGCGGATGGTGCGCTGGATGTGGACCCGCAGATCGGGCGGCGGCTCGGAGACGTCGACGCCGCCGACCACCCGCCCGCCGCCGCGCACCGGGCTGACCGCGTGCAGCCAGCCGGGCGGCGCGCTGGCGTCGTCGCGCCACACCACCTCCTGGCCGCGCGCCAGCGCCGCGCGCGCCGCCGCCGGCAGCGCGGCGCTGCCGAGGTCGACCCAGCCGACCTTGTAGCGCGCCTCGAACGCAGCCAGCCGGTCCATCGCCTGCCGCACCGGCCGCTCGCCGACGGCGTCCCACATCTTCCCCATGCTGTCGGCGAAGGCCGCCGCGGTCGCCCGGTCGTCGGCCCGCTGGTCGGCCTCGAACTCCGCCCGGTCGCGCCGCAATTCGAGGAAGGCCGCCGCGGCGACCACCAGCAGGGCGCCCGGCAGGACCGCCAGCGCGAGCTTGAGCGTGAGCCTCACGACCGTCCGATTGTATCCAGTATCCGCTCTCGCAGGCCGGCGGTCAGTGATCGTGACGACGGCCGCCCGGCGCGCCCGTGGGTCCCGGCGCCCCGGTTGACGGAGCGGCGGATCGTCGGGCAAAACCTGCCTCACAGATGTCGAGGCTCTCCACGATGCGATCGACGGCGGCACGGGCCGCCGGCACCCTCACCCTGCTGCTGGCCGGCGCCGCCGGCGCGGTCCCGCCGCCGGGCGCCAGCCTGGGCGTCGAGCCCGGCTCCGTCGCCCCGCTCGTCGAGCGGGTCAAGGGGGCGGTGGTCACCATCCAGAGCACCAAGTTCATCCGACGCTTCGCCGTCGAGGATCCCTGGACGCAAATGCTGCGCCAGCAGTTCGGGATGCCGGCGCCGCGCGCCACCCGCGAGCGGCAGGAGTCGCTGGGCTCGGGGTTCATCGTCGACCGCTCGGGCATCATCCTGACCAACAACCACGTGGTGGCTGGCGCCGACGAGGTGGTGGTGAAGCTGGCCGACAACCGCCGCTTCCCGGCCCGCGTGCTGGGGAGCGATCCCCCGACCGACGTGGCGGTGGTGCGGATCGACCACCCGCCCGCCGACCTGCAGGTGGCCACGCTGGGCGATTCGGACCGCGTGCGGGTGGGCGACTACGTGCTGGCGATCGGGAACCCGCTCGGCCTCGGGCAGACGGTCACCATGGGGATCGTGAGCGCCAAGAACCGCGTCCTCGGCGAGAAGCTGGGGGACGTCGACCCGCGCTTCGAGGACTTCCTGCAGACCGACGCCGCCATCAACCGGGGGAACTCGGGGGGGCCGCTGTTCAACTTCCGCGGCGAGGTCATCGGCATCAACTCCGCGATCATCAACCCGGGGGTGGCGATGAACGTGGGGTTCGCCATCCCCATCGATCTGGCGCGGCAGGTGGCCGGGCAGATCCGCAAGGGGGGGCGGGTGAGCCGCGGCTACCTGGGCGTGAGCGCCGAGGACTTCACGCCCGAGCGGGCGGCCGAGATGCACCTGCCGTGGACGCCCGGCGCGCTGGTCAACGTGGTCACGCGCGGCTCGCCGGCGGCGGCCGCCGGGCTGGCCTCGAACGACGTGGTGGTCGAGCTCGGAGGGAAGCCGATCGACGGCGAGCGGCGGCTGCTCTCGGTGGTGGCGCTGTCGGCGCCCGGCGAGCGGGCCAAGCTGGTCTACCTGCGGCAGGGGCGGCGGGTGGAGGCCACGGTGACCCTCGGCGGACCGCACGGCGGCGGCGAGACGACCGTGCTGGGCGTCGACCTGCGGCCGCTCGACGCGCGCGAGGCGGCCGGGCTGGGGCTCGGCGGCGGCGGCCTGGCGGTCGTCTCCGTCGATCCGCGCGGCCCGGCCAGCGGCGTCCTCGAGGAGGGGGACCTCCTGCTGGCGCTCGACGGCAAGCCGATCACCATGGCGCGGTTCAAGGCGCTGGCGGCGCGGCTGGCCAACGGCGGGCGGGCCACGCTGGTGATCCAGCGCGGCGGCG
>DASZVW010001076.1:0-3441 GCA_035546895.1 Polyangia bacterium | reverse complement strand
CTCGGGGTGGCGCGGCAGCGCCAAGTCCCGGAACAGGAGCTCGCCGTCGCGCACCTCGATCCGGTCGACCCGCGCCGGCAGGATCTGCCGCAGCGTGGGGGCCAGGTCGGGCGGCCCCGTCGGCTTCTTGCCGGGGGCCCCCGGCCGCGAGGTGAAGATGATCTTGGGGCTGTCGATCCGGACGTACGCGGCCAGGGTGCGGTGGAGGAGCTGGTGGAGATCGACGACCGCGTGCACGCGCTCGGCGTAGAACAGCGGCTCCTTCCAGTCGACGTCCGCACGCTCGACGATCTTCAGATGATCGATCTCGTAGCCGGGCGGCAGCACCGTCACGTGGACGCGCGAGAAGTCGCCCTGCGTGGCGTCGGACTGGTTCAGCCCCCGGCGCGTATAGTGGGCGGCGATCGGGTCGAGCAGCAGCCTGATGACCACGACCACCACGACGACCGCGCCCAGCGCGATCGCCCAACCGACCCGCCCCCGCCGTCCCACCCCAACAATCTGGGCGTCCGCGGGCGCTCGGCAAGCGGTGGTCGGGCTCAGCGCGGCGGTTTGACGACGATGAGCCGCCCGCCGGCCGAGTCGGCGACGAAGGCGGTGCCGGCGCGCGCCGTCACCACGCAGCGCGCGCCGGCCGCGGTCGGCGTCCTGGCCACCACCGTCAGGGCGCCGGCCGGCGTCAGGCGCGCGGTGGTCAGCGCCGCGTCGCGCGCCGAGGCCACGAACAGCAGCCCGGGGCCGGGCGCGTAGTCGATGTTGTCGACGCCGCCGCCGGTCTGGAGGCGGCCGACGCGCTGGCCGTGCCGGGCCAGATCCTGGACCACGGCGCCGTCGGTGCAGGCGACGAACAGCAGCCGCCGGCCGGGGTCGAGCGCCAGGCCGCGCGGCCCTTCGCCGCCGCAGCCGGCCGGCCAGCTCTCGAGGACCTTGCGCGTGCGCACGTCGATGGCCAGCGTCCGATCGCGGTCCTCGAGGTTGGTGTAGAAGACGCCGCGCGCGGCGTCGACCGCCACCCCCTCGGGATCGCCGTCGACCTTTATCGCCGCCGTCCGCCCGGCCCCCTTGGTGGAGACGTCGACGACGGTGACGCTGCCGTCGCGCGGGGTGGTCACCCACAGCTCGTGCGTCGCTGCCACGTAGCCGAGCCCGTCGGGCATCGAGGCGAGATGGAGGCAGCGGCCGCGCGCCAGCGTGCGGGCGTCGACGGCGCACACGCTGTCGTCGGCGCGATCGCCGACCCAGACCTCGCCCTCGCCCACGGCGGCGGAGCTGGGGCCGACGTGGGGGCGCCCCGGGCGGCGCGAGGGGGCGGTCGGGAAGCCGCCCACCGGCGTCACCCGGCCGGTCGCGACGTCGACCACCTCGACGTTCCCGGTGTTCCCCGCCGGCACCCAGACGCGCCCCGCGGCCGGGTCGTAGGCCAGGTAGTCCATGTTCACCGGCGGTCCGCCCGGCAGCGCGATCGCCGCGGCGGCCAGCGCCGGCAGCAAGAGGGAGGCGAGCACGGCGCGCGACCCCCCGGCTCAGGCGCCGAAGCGTTTGAGCGAGCGCGCCTTGGCCTTGGCCGCCTCGATCTCGCGGTTGCGCGGCGGCGCGTGCGTCACCAGCGAATCGACCAGCCGGCGCGCCACCCGGAAGGTGTCGTCGACCGCGCGCGCGAACGCCTTCTCGTTCTCGTGCGAGGGGTGGGTGTACCCGCTCAGCTTGCGCACGAATTGCTCGCTGGCGGCGCGGATCTCCTCGTCGGTGGCGGGCGGCGCGAAGTTGAACAGCGTCTTGATGTTCCGGCACATGCCGGGGACGCTAGCACGCCGGGCCTAGTCACGGCCGGCGTCGGCCGCCCCGCACTGCGGGAAGCCGTTCAGCCAGGCGGCGATCTGGGCCATGCCGGCGGTGTCGACCTGGTGGGTGATGATGGGGGGCATCTGCGTGCCGCCCAGCCCGCCGTCGACGCCGTCGCGGTGGTCCATCCGGTAGTAGGCCGAGCTGCTGCCGGCGCTGCAGGGGGCGAACACCAGCGGCTGGGCGACGCCGGGGATCGAGAAGTAGGCGTTGGCGCCGACGCCGGTGGTGTAGGCGTCGGTCGTCTGCGGCGAGGCCAGCGTGGCCACGTCGAGCCGCATGAAGAGCGACGACGAGCCGGCCTCGCCGGTGTCGCGGTTGTGGCAGGAGGTGCCGCAGTTCATGTGCAGGTAGCCGAGCGCGGCGGCGGTGGCGGCGTCGCCGGGGATCGTCAGCGGCTTGGCCGGCGGGGCGGTGAGCCGGTCCTCGGCGGTGAGGGTGGCCATGGTGACGCCCGAGGCCTGCGGCGACGACAGCGCCACCGCCTCGAACCCCAGCGCGATGTCGGCGCGCCCGCCGTGGCAGTCGTAGCAGTGGGTCTGCGCGGGGATCTCGTAGCTGGTGCCGGCCACGTTCGTCGCGCCGCCGGTCAGCTCCTGGGTGCTGGTGGTGCCGTCCGCGGACCAGCGGTAGGTCGTCAGATACCAGGACCCGCTGGGCTGCTTCCAGATGAGGCGGGTCTCGATCCGCGTCCCGCCCAGCGCGAACTCCTTCCAGATCTTGGTCCCTTTGGGAAACTGCCACTCGTCCATGTTCGAGGTGTCGATCTGCGTACCGGGCGGCAAGTACACCCAGCGCGTCTTGCTGGCGCCGTCGCTCCAGAGGTGCAGGCCCGGGTCGTACTGGCGGTTGGCGGCGGCCACCGTCTTGGCCGCCCAGTCGGAATAGAGCCCGGTGCAGCGGAGCTCGGTCGGCTCGCCGGCCAGGCCGGTCGCGCAGCCGCCGAGGTCGCCGGCGTCCGCGGCCGCGTCGTCGCCGCCCGCGTCCTTCGCGGACGCGTCCTTCGACCCGCCGGCGCCGTCGTCGTCGCGGGCGTCCGGGTGCTTCGCGGCGTCCTGGTGCTCCGCCGCGTCCTCGGGCTTCGCGGCGTCCTGGTGCTCCGCCGCGTCCCGGCCGGCGTCGATCGACGGCGCCTTCGACGAGCCGCCGCAGGCGCCGAGCGCGAGGGCCAGGGAGAAGATCGCCGGGAGGCCGCTTCGCGAGATGAGCCGAGCCACGCGCGTCCCCTTATATCAGAACGCGCCGGCGCCGACCCGGGTCGCGCCGCCGGTGATACCCTGTACGCATGCCGCGCGAACCGCTGGCCCTCGACCGCCGCCAGGTCTTGAAGGCGCTGGCGGCCGGCGTCCCGGCGGGCGCGCTGGGGGCCTGCCGGATGGACCGGCCGGGCGGCGCCGCCGTCGCGCCGCCGCGCCCGCGGGAGGTGGTGAACCTGGTCGACGCGCAGCCGACGGTCGAGGGGGCCGGCGTCCGGCTGCGGCGCGCGCTCGGCTCCCGCGCGCTGCCGATGCTCGATCCCTTCCTGCTGCTCGACGAGATCCACTCCGAAAACCCCGACGACTACCTCCCCGGGTTCCCCACCCACCCCCCCCCCGGCCT
>DASZVW010001075.1:0-1964 GCA_035546895.1 Polyangia bacterium | reverse complement strand
CACCGCCAGCCTCGACTTCACGCCGCGCACCGGCTCGAACTTCAGCCTGGGGGACGTCTTCGACGCCGACATCGCGCAGCTCGAGTGGATGCCGACCCGCTCGCAGCGGACATCGATCTTCGTCGGCAAGTTCGACTCGGTGCTGGGGATCGAGTACCGCGACCGCAAGTCGACGCAGCGGTTCGGCGTCACCCCCTCGCTCATCGCCCGCTACACCACCGGGACGCCGCTGGGGCTCAAGGTGCGCAGCAAGTTCGGCGACGACGACCGGCTGGTGATCGCCGCCGCCGTCACCAACGGCTCCTCGTCGATCGAGGCGTTTCATTTCTACGACGAGATCGACAGCAACTCCGGCAAGACGGTGAGCGGCCGCGTCTCGGTCCGCCCCTTCCCGCTCGATCTCGAGGTCGGGCTCTCCGGCTCCTGGGGGCCGCAGGACCACGCGGTCGACGACACCGACGCCATGTGGTTCGTGGGGGCCGACCTCCTGGCCCACCTCGGGCGGCTCGACGTCAAGGCGCAGTGGCTCAAGGGGGGCGCGCCGGGCGCGGCGGCCGGCGTCGCCTACGACCCGAACCACACGCCGTACGGCCTGGCGCTGCACGAGGGCGGCTACCTGGAGCTCGACTGGATGGTCCTGCCGTACCTGGGCCTGCTGGCGCGCGGCGACGTGCGCGACGCCGACGTCTGGCTGGGGAACGCCAGCAGCCTGGCCGGCGCCTCCCGCCTCTACATCACCCGCGAGTGGCGGGCGACCGGCGGCGTGCGGGTGGTGGTCAACGAGCACATCGTGGCCAAGGCGGAGTATCTTCACAACGGTGAGTACGGCGGCATCCCCCAGATCCCCAACGACGTCTTCACGAGCTCGCTGGTCCTCTCCTACTGACGCCCCGAGGTCGATCATGAAGCGCACGCACACCCGTCGGTACCGCTGTCGAGCCTGGGGGACGCCGGCCCTGGCGGTGGCGCTCGCCGCGCTGGCCCTCCCGCGCGCCGCCGCGGCGGCCGACGCCAAGCCGGCCGCCGCCCCCACCGCCGCCGACTTCGCGCGCCTCGAGCGCGAGGTGGCCGATCAGCGGCAGCTCATCATCCAGATGCTCACCATCGAGCAGGAGCGCTACAACTTCCTGCTCAAGCTTCTGCAGTCGGGCGGGCAGGCCCCACAGGCGGGCGCCATGCCGGCGATGCCGCTCCCCTCGGCGACCGGCGCGCCGCCGGCCGCGCCCGAGGCGGAGAGCGCCCCCGCCCAGGAGCGGGAGCGGGAAAAGGAGGGGCCGGCCGTCGGCGTGGTGACCGGCCGGGTGCAGGCCCGCGCGGGGACGCTCAAGGACGCCTACGTCTACCTCGATCAGGTGCGCGGCGCCCCCGCGCACGGCCACACGCTGGAGATCAAGCAGAAGGACAAGCAGTTCTGGCCCCGCGTGGCCGTGGTCCAGCGCGGCACCAGCGTGGTCTTCCCCAACCTGGACGCCATCTACCACAACGTCTTCTCCACTTCGGGGCGCAACGCCTTCGACCTCGGCGCCTACCGCGCCGGCGAGACGCCGCGCTCGGTGGTGCTGGGGACGCCGGGGGTGGTCGACGTCTTCTGCAACATCCACTCGCGCATGAGCGCCGCCATCCTGGTGCTGCCGAGCCCGATCTTCGCCAAGGTCGGGGCCGACGGCAGCTTCCGGCTGGAGAACGTGCCGCTCGGCACCCGCAAGCTGGCGGTCTGGAGCCCCACCACCAAGCCGGCGCTGCAGAAGGTGGACGTCACCGCCGCCGGGACGCAGGTGAGCTTCACCGTCGACGAGCAGTCGGCCGTCGCGCACCTCAACAAGCTCGGCCAACCCTACGGGTCGTACAAGGAATAGCGACGGGGGATGAGCGCGCGCGGCACAGCGACGACCGGCCTCGTGCTCTGCGCCGCCGCCGCGGCCGCGGCGGCCGTGTGGGGGGGCGTCGGCTGGTCGCACCGCGCC
>DASZVW010001074.1:0-1857 GCA_035546895.1 Polyangia bacterium | reverse complement strand
GATCTTCGCGCTCGGCGCCACCTGCACCCACTACGGCGGCCCGCTCGCCGAGGGGCGCGTCGTCGACGGCACCATCCGCTGCCCGTGGCACCACGCCTGCTTCGATCTCCGCACCGGCGGCGTGCTGCGCGCCCCGGCCTACAACCCCCTCCCCTGCTACGAGGTCGAGCGCGCGGGCGGGAAGATCCGGGTGGCCGGCCGGCGCGGCGATCCGCTCACCCTGCGGCGCCAGTCGTCGCTGCGGACGATCGCCATCGTCGGCGCGGGGGCCGCGGGCGAGTCGGCCGCCGAGACGCTGCGCCGCGAAGGGTACGACGGCGAGATCCTGCTGTTCGGCGCCGAGGAGTCGCCCCCCGTCGATCGCCCCAACCTCTCGAAGGACTACCTGGCGGGGACGGCGCCGGAAGAGTGGATGCCGCTGCGGCCGCCGTCGTTCTTCGGCGAGCAGAAGATCGCGCTGACGCTGGGCGCGCGCGTGAGCGCCGTCGACCCCGCCGGCAAGCGGCTCTCGCTGGAGGACGGCCGGGAGGTCGCCTGGGACGCGCTCCTGCTGGCGACCGGCGCGACGCCGATCCGGCCGCCGGTCCCGGGCGCCGAGCTGCCGCACGTCCACGTGCTGCGCACGCTGGCCGACAGCCGGGCGATCATCGCCGGCGCCACCCGCGCCAAGCGCGCGGTCATCGTGGGCGCCAGCTTCATCGGCATGGAGGTGGCGGCCTCGCTGCGCGCGCGCGACCTGACCGTCGAGGTGGTGGCGCCCGAGGCGGTCCCCTTCTCGAAGTCGCTGGGGCCCGAGCTGGGCGGCCTCCTGCGGGCCGTCCACGAGGAGCACGGCGTCCGCTTCCACCTCGGCACCACGGCGGCGCGGATCGAGGCCAACGGCGTGGTGCTGGCCAACGGCGAGCGGCTGAGCGCCGACCTCATCGTGCTGGGCGTCGGCGTCAAGCCGGCGATCGAGCTGGCGCAGGCGGCCGGCCTGACCGTCGACCGCGGCGTGGTGGTCGACGATCGGCTGCGCACCAGCGCCCCCGGCGTGTTCGCCGCCGGCGACATCGCGCGCTTCCCCTACGCGCCCACCGGCGAGTCGGTGCGGATCGAGCACTGGGCGGTGGCGCAGCGGATGGGGCGCGTGGCGGCGCTCAACATGCTGGGGCGCGACCTGGCCTTCGCCGCGCCGCCGTTCTTCTGGAGCACGCTGTTCGACGTGACGGTCAACTACGTCGGCCACGCCGAGAGCTGGGATCGGATCGACATCGCGGGCGATCTGACCAAACGCGACGCCACCATCGCCTACCGGCGCGGCGGCCAGACGCTGGCGGTGGCCACGCTGGGGCGCGATCTGGTCAGCCTCGACGCCGAGGCGGCGTTCGAGCACAACGACCAGGCGGCGCTGGGCGCGTTCGGCCGCAGCCGCTGAGGGCCGTGAGGCGATCGCCGACGGCGCTGGCGGCGATCGCAGTCGTCGCGCTGGCCGGCGCCTGGTTCGCGGCGCGGGCGCTGCAGCAGGACTTCGCCGCCTACTTCATCGCCGGGGCGGCGCGGGCGCGGGGCCTCGATCCCTATGTCAACCACGTGGGCGCCGCCGGCCCGGGGGTCGACGGGCGGCTATGGGACGGCGTCGCCACCTTCCGCCACAGCCGCTTCCTCTACCCGCCGCTGGTGGCCGATCTGTTCCGGCCGCTGGCCGCGCTCCCCTACCTCGCCGCCAAGTCGCTGTTCACCGCCGCCATGCTGGGCGCCTGGCTCGGGGCCGGGCTGCTGGCGGCGGGCGATCGGCGCGGGCGCACGGCCTACTTCGTGGCGTCGGCGCTGTTCTTCCCGCTCTACCGCCACCTCGAGCGCGGACAGCTCGATCTG
>DASZVW010001073.1:0-2201 GCA_035546895.1 Polyangia bacterium | reverse complement strand
CCGCCGTTGCCGGTCGAGCCGCCGTTGCCCGTCGAGCCACCCGTCCCGGTCGCCGCGCCGCCGGTCCCGCTGCCGGTGGTCCCGGCGTCCTGCGCGCACCCGGCGGCGAGCAGCAACGACAGCGCGAGCGGAACGAAGCTGCTCAGCAGGCGGGCAGGACGGAACGGGATCGACATGGAGGACCTCCGGGTAGGCAAAGCGACCGCGTACACCACGCCACTTTCAATGCGGCCACCCGCCCTCGCGGATCACGAAATCGACGAGCGCGTGACCGCACGCGCCAGACCGAGACGAGACGGGTATAGGAGTGGTCCGGCGCCGCCCGCGCGGCTCAGAGCGACCGGCACGCGAGATCGAAGGGGCCGCGACCAAATTTTTGGTGCGGCCACCGTCGAACGCGGGCGGCGCGTGCGCCACGCCACGCCACGCCACGGGTTTGTTGAGCTGCGCGTTTCGGGCCCTGTCACTTCCGGCCGAGGAGCCCAACCCCATGCACGCCAGCCCCCCAGCCTCGCGCCTCTGGATTTCGCTCGCCGTCCTCCTAATCGTGACTTCAGTCACACCTCCGCTGCGCGCGGCGGGGACCTGGACCAACGCGCCGGCGAGCACCACCAACGGCGGCGCCGCCTTCGGGCTCTGGCTGCTGACCGACGGCCGCGTGCTGTCGCACGGCAACGCCCTCAACCACTGGGTGATCCTGACGCCCGACAAGACCGGGAGCTACGCCAACGGGACCTGGACCGTCGTGGCCAGCAGCGCCTTCGCCCGCGGCGGCGCGCAGGAGCACGTCCTCAAGGACGGCCGCTTCTTCGAGGCCGGCGGCGAGTTCCTCTACGCCTGGCCGGCGCACGACGGCGTGGCGGCCTGCGCGTCGAGCTGCACCAACCCGGCCGGCGGCTCGCCGCTGTTCAAGAACGTCGAGATCTACGATCCGGTGGCCAACACCTGGACCGTCGAGCCCGACGCGCCGTACGACATCGGTGACACCGGCAGCGCGACGCTGCCCGACGGCCGCATCCTCGACAGCACGCGCACCGGCAACCAGACGCAGATCTTCGATCCCTCGACCAACACCTGGTCGACGGGCCCCGCCAACACCAACCCCAACGGTGACGAAAACTCCTGGGCCACGCTCCAGAACGGCGGCGTGCTGGCGGTGGCGCCGACGACGACCTCGATCTACGACCCGGTCGCCAACAAGTGGATCAAGACCGGCGCCTTGCCGGCGGGGCTCTCGGTCACGCTGACCGCGGCCTCGGGCTATCCGGGGACCTATCAGTTCGGCGACAACGCCGGCGTCTCGCTGATGTTCGACGGGCGCGTGCTGGCGTACGGGCTCGGCACCACGGCCCTCTACACGCCGGGGGCCACCGCGTCGACGCCCGGCACCTGGGCGCTGGGCCCGGACATGCCCTACAAGACCGGGCCGCTCGACGGCACCCCCGGCAACGAGTGCGAGGACGAGTACACCGTCACCGAGACCGGCGGCAAGGTGATGGTGGCGACGCACCCGTTCGGACAGCCGATCGACATGCTGATCGAGTTCGATCCGACCACCGACACCTTCACCGCCATCAACCCGCCGAACGATCCGGGCGGCGGCTACCCGGTCAGCTACCTCAACCTGCCGAACGGCCAGCTCATGACCACCGGGTCGACCAGCGACTGGCTCTACACGCCCGACTCGCCGCCGCAGGACGCCTGGCGCCCGACCGTCACCGCGGTCAGCTACGACAGCGGCAGCAAGACGTACACGCTGACCGGCACCCAGCTCTCGGGCCTCATCAACGGCGGCGACGAGGGTGACGACATGACGATGGCCGAGAACTACCCCATCGTCTGGCTCAAGGACACCTCGAACAACGTCTACTTCTGCAAGTCGTCCAACTTCAGCACCATGGCGCCGCAGGTGGGGACCGCGGCGCAGACCTGCCAGTTCACGACGCCCGCCAACCTGCCCAGCGGCAGCTACAGCCTGTACGTCTCGTCGGCGGGCGTGCAGTCGAAGAACGCCTTCCCGTTCACCGTCGGCCAGAGCAGCACCGGGACCGGCGGAACGACCGGCACCGGCGGGACGACCGGCACCGGGGGCACCACCGGAACCGGCGGCGCCACCGGCACGGGCGGCACCACCGGAACCGGGGGCACCACCGGAACCGGCGGGGCGACCGGCACCGGCGGCGCGACCGGCACCGGCGGGA
>DASZVW010001072.1:0-9737 GCA_035546895.1 Polyangia bacterium | reverse complement strand
CGGCGCCACCACATCGTCCGGCCCCAGCGCCGCCACCGCGCCCACCACCGCGGCCTCGGTCCCGGCGGTCTCGGCGTAGGAGCCGATCCGGCCGCTCTTCACCAGCTCGCCCGCCGCCGCGTCGAGCGCACGCGCGCGCAGCATGGCGCAGTAGGCGTCGCGCAGGGCCGCCGGCTCGAACGCCGGCAACGCCCGCCGGTCGACCTTGCCGCCGGCGCCCAGCACGGTGAGGAGACCGGTCGCGCGCGCCTGGTCCTCGTCGCGCCAGGCCTCGATCTCGGTCAACTCCGGCGCGCCCATGCCGGCGCGGATGAGCGGCAGCGACGACTTGCCGCCGGCCAGGCCGGCCGGCCGCGTGGGGGGGATGCTCTTGGGCGCCGCCATCGTCAGGCCGCCTCCGCCGCCAGCGCGGCCGGCGCCTCGAGCGCGCGCTTGATCTCGGCGACGAACTGCGCGGCGTCGAAGCCGTCGATCACCCGGTGGTCGAACGACAGCGAGAGGTTCATCAGGTCGCGGATCGCGATCTGGTCGCCCACCACCGCCGGCCGCTTGGCGATCCGGTGGACGCCCAGGATGGCCACCTCGGGCGGGTTGATGATGGCCGTCGCCATCACGCCCCCCAGCGCCCCCAGGCTGGTGATGGTGAACGTCGAGCCGGTCAGCTCCTCGCGCGTGGCCTTGCCGGTGCGGGTCGCCTCGGCCAGCCGCTCGATCTCCTTGCCCAGCACGGCCAGCGACTTGCCGTCGGCGTCGCGGATCACCGGGACCACCAGGCCGTTCTCCGTCGCCGTGGCGAGGCCGACGTGCAGGTTCTTCCACTGCAGGATCTCGCCGGCCGCCTCGTCGAGCATGGCGTTCATCTGGGGGAACTTCTTGAGCGCCGCGACGGTCGCCTTGATGATGAACGGCAGGAACGACAGCTTCTCGCCGCCGCGGGCGTTGACCTCGGCCCGCAGCGCCACCAGCTCGGTGCAGTCGATCTCCTCGACGTAGGTGACGTGCGGCGCCGTGTACTTCGACCGCGCCAGCGTCTCGGCGATCTTCTTGCGCAGCCCGCGGAAGGGGATGCGGGTCGCCTCGCCGCGCGCGCGCGCCGGCGCCGCCGGGTGCGGCGCGCCGCCCCCATGCGCCCGGACGTCGTCGGAGGTGATGCGGCCCGCGCGCCCGGTCCCGGTGACGGTCCGGATGTCGACCCCGATCTGGCGCGCCAGCTTGCGGGTGGTCGGCGTGGCCAGCACCGCGCCCGCCGCCGCCGCCACGCCCTTGCCGGCCGGGTGGAGGTGGACGTGGGCCGGCGCGCCGGGCGCCGGCGGCGCGTCGATCTCGGCCTGCATCGTCGGCTTGGCGGCCAGCGCCCCGGCATCCCCCTCGACGTCGATGACTATCAGCACCTTGCCGACGGGGCAGCGCTCCCCTTCGGCGAACATCCGCTTGGCGACGCGCCCGACGCGCGGCGAGCCGATCTCCACCGTCGCCTTGTCGGTCATCACCTCCACCATCGGCTGGTCCTCGGTCAGAGGGTCTCCCTCCTTGACCAGCCAGCGCACCACCTCGCCCTCCACCACCCCCTCGCCGATGTCCGGGAGCCGGAACTCGTAGGCCATCAGAAGCTCACCACCCGCTCGACCGCGTCGAGGACCCGATCGGCGTCGGGCATGTACTCGTGCTCCAGCGTGTAGGGGAACGGGGTGTCGAGCCCGGTCACCCGCACGATCGGCGCCTCGAGGTGGAGGATCGCCTTCTCGGCGATGGTGGCCGCGATCTCGGCGCCGAACCCGGAGGTGCGCGGCGCCTCGTGGACGATCACCACCCGGCCGGTCTTCTCGACGGAGGCCAGGATGGTCGCCTCGTCGAACGGCACCAGCGTCCGCAGGTCGAGCACCTCCAGGTCGTAGCCTTGCTTGGCCCCCTTGGCGGCGGCCTCCAGCGCCGTGTGCACCATCGCCGACCAGGCGATCACGGTGACCTGCTTCCCCTCGCGCGCCACCCGCGCCACGCCGATGGGGACGGTGAACTCGCCGGCCGGGACGTCGCCGCGCGCCTCGCGGTAGTAGCGCTTCGGCTCCATGAAGATGACCGGGTCCTCGCCGCGGATGGCGCTGGCCAGGAGCCCCTTGGCGTCGACGGGGTTCGACGGGCAGACCACCTTGAGGCCGGGGATGTGGGTGAAGAGCGCCTCCGGCGACTGCGAGTGGTAGTGCCCCCCCTTGATGCCGCCGCCGATCGGCGTGCGGATGACCACCGGCGCGGTGTACTCGCCGCCCGAGCGGTAGCGGAGCTTGGCCAGCTCGTTCACGATCTGATCGAACGCCGGGTAGATGTAGTCGCCGAACTGGATCTCCGGCACCGGCCGCATCCCGTAGAGCGCCATCCCGATCGCCGCCCCCACGATCCCCGATTCGGCGAGCGGCGTGTCGATGCAGCGGTCGGGCCCGAACTCCTCCTGCAACCCGACCGTGGCGCGGAAGACGCCGCCGAACCGGCCGACGTCCTCACCGAGCACGACCACCCGCGGGTCGCGGCGCATCTCGACGCGCAGGGCATCGTTCACCGCCTGTAGCAGGTTCATCTCCGGCATGGCGCCTGGCCACCTACCGTAATCCGCGCCCGGTGGCAAGTCGAGGGAGCGGGCGCCGCTCCGGACGTCACGAAAAGCGTATGATGCGGCGTCTGCCCGGGTCTGTGTCGAAGGGATGGAGGAGGGACCATGTCGAGCTACGCCCCGCTGATCAGGAAGCCCGCCGCGCGCGATCCCAAGGCGAAGTCCGAGCCGCCGAAGACGGCGGCCCCGCCCGCGACCACGGCCTCCCCCGATCCCGCTGCGGCCAAGCCGCTCTGGCCGGGCGGCCGCCTGCCGTTCTTTCCAGCGGTGCAGCGCGCGTTCGGGCCCGACCACGACCTCGGGGAGGTGCGCGCCCACCAGGGGCCCGACGCGGCGGCGGCGAGCCGGGCCCTGGGCGCCCGTGCCTACACCGCCGGCGCGCGCGACGTGGTGTTCGGGGAGACGCCCACCCTCGCGCGCGCGGCGCACGAGGCGGCCCACGTCGTCCAGCAGGCGGCAGGCGCCGTCTCGCCCCGCGCCGCGCAGCGCCCCGGCGACCCGCTGGAACGCCACGCCGACGCCGTCGCCGCCCGCGTGACGGCCGGCGAGTCGGCGGCCGATCTGCTGGCCCCCTACCCGATGCGTCGCGCCCCGGCCGAGGAGGTCATCCAGCGCGACGCCGCCCCTGGCGCCGCGCCGCTACCGCCCCAGAGCGCCGGCGTGGTCGACGCCGTGGTGGCGGCGCTCTCGAAGCCCGACGAGGTGGCGGGCGTCGGCGACTTCGGCGCCGCCTTCGCGGCGCTGGCGCAGCTGCCGATGGACCAGCAGCTCGCGGCGCTGCGCGAGCTCGACCAGCGCGGGCAACTCGACCTGCTGCTGGCCAACGAGCCCATCGCCCTGGCCCGCCCCGACGGCGCGCGCGTCGTCGCCGCGCTGCGGACCGTCCGTGTCGCCCGCGCCGGCACCTCCGCCGCTACCCAGGACGAGCTCGTCTCCGACGCCGAGCGGATCGCGGCGGTCCTGGCGCTCGACCTCGACGCCATCCTCCGCTTCCTCATGCAGGTCATGCCCGCCCTGGCCGCCGAAGGGACCATGGCCCTCTACATGATGTCGAGCGCCCTGCCGCTCCTGCCGGGCGCGGTGGCGGCCGCGGGCGGCGGCGGCGTGATGCCGGGCAACTTCGCGCCCCCGGGCAACCAGCCGATCCCGCTCTACATCGGCCAGAGCGCCCACGACGGCATCGCCGATTTTTATGTCAGTAGACACCTCGGCGATCAGGTCGAGACCAACAGAATTGCCGTCTCGACGATACTTGGCCTTCTGCGGACAGCAGGAAAGCCGAATGACCCAACTGCCCTGCCAGCTAAAGATCTGGGCCTCGAGCCAGACATCACAAATCTAACCAAACTTCACCTCTACGAGATCAAACCGCAGGCGGCGGAGGGTGTTGGTGCGACGGAAGCGAGGATGTATCTCGGGATATTCGTCGCGGCAGGCGTCCCAATGACTCTCGGACCCGTCACAGAACCGGGCACAGCCGGCATCATCCCAGCTCCTGGGGGCTATTATACATTCGAAGCTGTTCAACCCGGCGTTATCGTCTATCAATACCGACGAGGACGGTATGAACCAGTGACGGTCCCAGTCGAGTCGCCCGAAGGACAAAAAGATTTCATTCAGAAGATGCAGGATCTGACGAGGCTTAGTGGCATAGCGCTCGCTATTTACATCATCCTTTCGGAAGGAAGTCGCGTGGCCTTCCCGCCGCGTAACGCTATTCCGGCGCCCTAAGTGAAATGGAAATTCCCGCCGCACTCTATGGAACGCAGAAAGAGGTGGCCGTACGCGTCCGAGCGATGGTCAAAGAAATTCGAGCTGGCGCTTCGCTCGACATCGCTGCCGGTGCAGAGAGAATCGATCCGAGCACGACGGGCGCGATGATTGTCCTCCAGGGCCGGTCACGTCTAATCTCTCAGGTGCCCGTCATCCACATCTACGAGCCCCTGTATGAAATCGGACTTGCGAACCTAGAAGGAAGGCTGCCGAACGAAGTCATGGAGCGTGTGTTCGAGGAAGCCCTCGTGTTGCCTTGGGGTCTCTTGTCACTGATCGCTCGGGCGAATAACTACTGGTTCTACTCCGAAGCTCACCATCGACCGTTCTGGACTCAGGTGCTCAATTGGTGGAATGTCTTCGACGCCGTGGGCCGACACTATACGTTCGGCGGCAGCCAGACAAAGGATCTCTGGTCTGTCCCCAACAATGTGCACTATGTCGCGATACATCTCGGTGTTCCCGAAGAGGTGGTGCAACGACCGCTCCCTCCCGCCGGCCTTGTGGCGCTTGCGCCGATGGTGCGGTAGCCGTCCTGAGAGCCCGGAGGTTACAGGTGGAGATTCCTGCCGCCCTCTACGGCACGCAGAAGGAAGTGTCCGGACGCGTCCGCGCGATGGTCAAGGAGATCGGGGCCGGTGCTCCATTAGGTACAGCCGTCGGAGTTGAGCGGATCAACACAAACACGACGGCCGCCATGATCGTCCTCCAAGGTCGATCGCGACTGATTTCGCAGATCCCGACCATCCATATCTACGAACCGCTCTTCGAGATCCGTCTAGCTGTCTCTCAACAAAAACTTCCGCGGGAGATTACGGAGCGTCTCTTTGAGGAAGCGCTCACCGAACCATGGAGCGTGCTCTCTCTGATCGCAAGCGCGAACCAGATGTGGGTCTATCCGGAATCCCGACACCGTTTGTTCTGGGATCGAGTGGTCGAGTGGTGGCCTATTTTCGAGGCGGTGGGTCCTCACTACACCTACGGCGGCTCCCAAGAGACCGAACTCTGGTCGGTTCCTAACAACGTGCACTACGTGGCGGTCCATCTCGGCGTCCCCGAGGAGGTCGTCAAACGTCGGCCGCTGCCTCCCGGCGGCATCACGGCGCTCGCCGTCATGACCAGGCGCCTGTCGTGATTCGTCCCGAGTCCGTCGTGCAAATTCCTGCTGCGCTCTACGGGACGCAAAAGGAGGTGGGTACGTGCGTGCGCGCAATGCTCAAGCAGATCGAAGCGGGCGTTCCACTCGACGCCGCTGTAGGCGCCGAGCGGATCGATCCACAGGAAACGGGAGCCATGATCGTCCTCCAGGGGCGATCGCGACTGATTTCGCAGGTTCCCTGCATCCACATCTACGAGCCACTATTGGAGATCGAGCTCGGCGTGTACAACAAAAAGCATCCGCCAGAAATCATGGACCGACTTTTTGAAGAGGCCCTGGCGAATCCATGGAGCGTGCTCTCACTCATCGCGAGCGCAAACCAGATGTGGGTCTACCCTGTGTCCCGGCACCGTCCGTTCTGGGACAGAGTCGTCGAGTGGTGGCCCCTTTTCGAGGGGGTCGGCCCGCAGTACACCTCCGGGGGCAGCTCGGCAAAAGATCTCTGGTCCGTTCCCAACAACGTGCACTACGTCGCCGCCCATCTCGGCGTCCCCGTGGAGATCGTGAAACGTCGGCCACTGCCTCCCGGCGGCATCAACGCCCTCGCCGCCATGACCAGGCGCCTGTCGTGATTCGTCCCCAGGCCGTCGTGCGGATCCCTGCCGCGCTCTACGGAACGCAAAAGGAGGTGGGTACGCGCGTGCGCGCGATGCTCAAGCAGATCGAGGCGGGCGTTCCGCTCGATGTCGCCGTGGGAGAGGAGCGGATCGATCCAACCGCGACGGGCGCGATGATCGTCCTCCAGGGGAGATCACGTCTGATCTCTCAAGTGGCGACCATCCGTATCTACGAACCGCTGTACGAGATCGGACTTGCGAACCTGGAAGACAGGCTGCCGAAGGGAGTGATGGAACGCGTCTTCGAAGAGGCTCTCGCCTTACCGTGGAGCGTCCTGTCTCTCGTCGCGCACGCGAACAACTATTGGTTCTATCCCGAAGCTCGGCACCGGCCCTTCTGGGAGAGGGTGCTCACGTTGTGGGATGCCCTCGACGCGGTGGGACCCCGCTACACGTTCGGGGGTAGCTCGACGAAGGCCCTCTGGTCGGTCCCCAACAACGTGCACTACGTAGCGATACACCTCGGAGTTCCCGAGGAGGTGGCGCAGAGGCCACTCCCGCCGGGCGGCCTCGCGGCGCTCGCGGCGATGATCCGGCGCCCGTCCTGACGGCCGCCCCGCGCGCGCCGGCGTCAGGCCTGGGGCGGGCGGAGCTTGTAGCCGACGTGGCGGACGGTCTCGATCATGGCGCTGCCGGGGCCGAGCTTGGCGCGCAGGCGGCGCACGTGGATGTCCACGGTCCGGGTCCCGCCCGCGTAGCGGTAGCCCCAGACGCGCGAGAGGAGCTGCTCGCGCGAGAAGACGCGCCCCGGCCGCTCGGCCAGGAACTTCAGGAGCTGGAACTCCTGGCGCGGCAGCTTGAGCGCGCGGCCGCGGTAGGCCGCCTCGACCGCCACCGCGTCGATGATGAGGTCGCCGATCTTGATCCGGCCGGCGGCGCGGAAGGACGACATGCGCCAGTCGAGCTGGCGGATGCGCGCGTAGAGCTCGGGGCCCACCACGGGCGCCAGCACGAAGTCGTCGGCGCCCGCCTCGGGGTCGAGCCCGGCCAGGCGCGACACCTCCACGCAGAGCAGCACCGGGACGTCGGCCAGCGAGCCGACCTCGCGCACGCGCCGGATGGCCGCCCGCCCGACCTCCAGGTGGGCGCCGGCGTCGACCACCACCACGGAGGGGCGCTGGAGCTCGATGTCCTCGGGGAGCTGATCGACGTCGTAGCCGACCGCGACCACCTCACAGCCGAGGTCGTTCAGCGCGGCCGCGGGCGAGTCGGCCTCCGAGGCGGCGGTGGCGGGGTTCGAGGTGACGACCAGGGCGCGCATCCGCGGCCCACATTATCCGGGGGCGCCTGCGCCGGCAACTGCCGGGTCTTGACCACGTTCGGCGAAATATCAAGGGGAGGTTTCCAAAATCGGCGGCGGGTCGAATCTCCGCCGGACCCTCCCCCGAAGACGCGCGCGGCGACGCTTGGCGCGGCGCAAACCTGGTGCAATACTCTTCCTTGATGGACGACTTCCACTGCTCCTTCTGTGGGAAGCGGCGCCGTGAGGTGCGCAAGCTGATCTCCGGCCCGCGCGTCTTCATCTGCGACGAGTGCGTCGCCCTGTGCAACGACATCATCGCCAAAGAAGAGGCCGCCGAGCGGCCGAAGCACCCGCGCCCGCGCGAGATCTGGGACGAGCTGAACAAGTACGTCATCGGCCAGGACCGGGCCAAGAAGGCGCTCTCGGTGGCGGTGCACAACCACTACAAGCGGATCGGCCAGCACGGCAAGGCGGGCGAGGTGGAGATCCAGAAGGGGAACATCCTCCTGCTCGGCCCCACCGGCTGCGGCAAGACGCTGCTGGTGCAGACGCTGGCCAAGAAGCTCGACGTGCCGTTCGCCATGGCCGACGCGACGACGCTCACCGAGGCCGGCTACGTCGGCGAGGACGTCGACAGCGTCATCAAGGCGCTCTATCGGAACGCGGGGAACGACCCGGAGAAGGCCAGCCGCGGCATCGTCTGCATCGACGAGATCGACAAGATCGCGCGCAAGGGGGGCGGCCCCTCGGTCACGCGCGACGTCTCCGGCGAGGGGGTACAGCAGGCGCTGCTCAAGATCCTCGAGGGGAAGCAGGCCTCGATCACCCCCGACGGCGCGCGCAACCGCCCGCAGCAGGAGCTGATCCAGGTCGACACCACCGACATCCTGTTCGTCTGCACCGGCGCCTTCAACGGCGTCGAGGAGATCGTCCGCCGCCGCGTCGGCGAGCGGGGGCTCGGCTTCGGCGCCCACATCGGCAAGGGCGAGGAGTCGAAGAACGCCCTGCGGGCGCTGACCCGCACCGAGGACCTCATCAAGTTCGGCATGATCCCCGAGTTCATGGGGCGGCTGCCGATCATCGTGGCGGCCGACGACCTGGACGTCGACATGCTGGTCGAGATCCTCTGGAAGCCGAAGAACGCGCTCGCCAAGCAGTACGAGCGGCTGTTCGACATGGAGGGGGTCAAGCTGCGCTTCACCGAGGACGCGCTGCAGGGCGTGGCCGAGGAGGCGACGCGCCGCAAGTCGGGCGCGCGGGGGCTGCGCGCGATATTGGAAGAGGTGATGCTGGAGGTGATGTACGAGATCCCCTCCCTGACCGGCGTCAGCGAGTGCGTGGTGACCCGCGACGTGGTCGTGTCGCGCGGGCGCCCCCAGCTCGTGCGCGAGAAGAAGGCCTCATAAGGAACCAACCAGACCTCAAGTCGAGTCGGAGAGAGGTCGAGCAGAGGGATCGGCTGCCTGTTTGGGGCCCACCGTCTTTACCGCCGGCCATCCGGCATTACCATTGCCCCAAACGAGGGTGAAGTCATGTTGAGCCCGAAAGAAAAGTCCCAGATCCGAACCGTCCTCGAGGACGAGCAGCGCCGCCTGGCCAAGAAGAGCGAGAACGCGCTCAATTACTCGATGAACCACGAGCGGAACATCGGCCGCGACTCGATCGACGAGTCGATGGAGGAGGAGATCTTCTCCACCGAGATGCGGCTGCACGACCGGGAGAAGTTCCTGCTCGGCAAGATCGCCAAGCAGCTGGCGCGCCTGGACAACGACGAGATCGACGTCTGCGAGGACTGCGGCGAGAAGATCTCCTTCCGGCGCCTGCTGGCGCGGCCCGTCACCACCCTCTGCATCGACTGCAAGGAGCAGAGCGAGCGCGAGGAGCAGGCCAGCGAGCAGCCCGGCCGCGCCGGCAGCGGCTTCGGCGAGCTCGGCGAGAGCGGCGACATGGAGGCCAAGGTCACCGCCGAAGAGTAGTCCGAAGGATAGTCCAAAGCGTAGTGAGCCCCGGCCCGACGGCGCGGGCGGCAGCCCTTAATTGCCGCTCCTCTCCTTTCGTTATAGCGTCATCGTCCAGGCTACCCCTGATCTTGGAAGACGATGGCCGATAACCGATACCGCATCACCGAGCGCGTGGCCGCCGGCGGCATGGCCGAGGTGTTCCGCGGCGTCGCCGAGTCGATGCGCGGGTTCAAGAAGAACATCGCCATCAAGCGCATCTTGCCGGCGCTGACCAAGAACAAGAAGTTCGTGGCCATGTTCCTCGACGAGGCGCGGCTGTCGCTGGCCCTGCAGCACGCCAACATCGTCCAGGTGTTCGACATCGGCCACACCGAGGACACCT
>DASZVW010001071.1:0-1556 GCA_035546895.1 Polyangia bacterium | reverse complement strand
CGGGCTCGGGCGGCGCGGGCGGCGCGGCCGGCAAGGGCGGCGCCTTGGGGAGCGGCGGGGCGGGCGGGATGGCCGCCGGCTGCGCCTCGCCGGCGACCTACGACCAGACCGTCCTCTGCGACCAGCCGGCCGCCTACTGGGCGATGAAGGCGAGCGGCGCCACCGAGCCCGATCTGGTCGGCCACGACGACGGCACCTACAAGGGGGCGGCGCCGACGGCGGCGACGCTGCCGAACAAGGATCCGGCGGCGCACTTCAACGGCTCGAGCGGTTACCTCTCCATCCCGTCGAGCGCCGCGCTCTCGGTCCCGACCACCCACAGCCTGACCTGGGAGGGGTGGATCAAGGCCGACACCTTGCAGTTCGCCAACGCCAGCAGCGACGGCTACGTCGACTGGATGGGGAAGTGCGCCGACTACGGGCCGACCTGCGAGTGGGAGGCGCGCATGTACAGCACCACCACCTCGGAGAGCCGCCCCAACCGGATGTCGGCCTACATCTTCAACAGCAGCGCCGGCCTCGGCTCGGCGGCGGACTGGCAGCCGGCCGACAACCTCATCAAGGCCAACACCTGGTACTACGTGGTCGGCGAGTACACGACGCTCGCGGCGCCGTCGGACTGTCAGAACACCTCGATGTACCCCGGCTCGATCAACGTCTGGGTCAACGGCGTCGAGTGGGACCACGGCGAGCACGGCCAGACCGGCTGCATGAGCCAGTACGACGTCATCCCCACCGCCAACGACAGCCCGCTCAACATCGGCACCATGGCCCAGGACACCTGGTTCCCCGGCGCCGTCGGCAAGGTCGCCGTCTACGACAAGCTCCTCACCCCGGCGCAGATCGCCGCCCACTACCGGGCGATGACAGGCGAGAGCCCCACCGGGAGCTGCTCGGCGACCTGCAGCTTCTGACGGCGGCGAGCCGGGGCGGCGGCGAGCGGACACCTCTCGGCGGGAGGTGAGAATCATGGTCGCGTGGTCGAATCGAGCGCTGACCGCCACGGCGCTCTGCCTGGTCGCGCTCGGCGGATGTGACGGCACCTTGCCGGCGGCGAGCGCCGACGGCGCGGCGGTCTCGGGGGCGATCCGCGTCCCCGCCGTCCACCGCGCCGCGGGGACGGTCTGTCCGGCCGCGCGGGGCGTGGGAACGATCTGCGGCGGCGGGGCGGACGGCGGCGCCGACGCCTGCCTCGCCGACGGCGACTGCGCCGCCGGCGCCAACGGCCGCTGCGTCTCGCCGGAGGGCCCGGCGCCGATCTGCGGCCCGGCGGCGTGCTCGTACGATCAGTGCGCCGCCGACCGCGACTGCCCGGCGCGCGTCCCCTGCGTCTGCCGGCCGTCCGCCGCCAGCCCGGCGGCCAACGTCTGCGTGAGCGGGGGGAACTGCGCCGTCGACGCCGATTGCGGCCCGGGCGGGTACTGCTCGCCGGGCGGCTTCGCGGACTTCTGCGCCACGCCGGTCTACTTCTGCCACACGCGCGCCGACACGTGCACCGACGACGCCGACTGCGGCCGCGGCGCCGCCGGCGTCCGGCAGGCGTGCACCTACGACCC